>JASLKH010000035.1 GCA_030747675.1 Candidatus Thalassarchaeaceae archaeon
ATAGGCCTCTGCACCACGAATCTCGCCGACGATGATGTATTCGGGACGTTCTCGGAGAGCTGCTTTCAGCAACTCGAATTCACCAATCTCACCTTCACTTGATTCACCACCAAAACCTTGACGAGTCAAACCTGGAATCCAATTTGGTTGTGGGATGTTAACTTCTCGAGTTGACTCAATACTAACAATTTTCATTTGCCACGGAATAAATAACGCCATGGCGTTTAGAGTAGTGGTCTTCCCTGATGCTGTACCTCCTACGAAAAGCATTGAAATTTCGTTCTGGAAAGCAATCCAAAGGTATGCAACCATCAAGCTGGTCATTGTTCGAAAAGCAACAATGTCACAAGGGCTGAAGGGATCTTCGCGGAATCGCCGAATACAAAATGTCGAACCTCTTGTAGAAATTTCATGCCCCAGTTTCATTACAATTCTGGATCCATCCATCAGTGTGGCGTCAAGTAGGGGTTCTGCAACAGAAATATGTTTACCACATCGTTGAGCTAATTTGATTACATACGATTCCAATTCATGATCATCTGGCCAAGCAACAGTAGTTTCTACGGATTCAAATTTTCTGTGATAAGCGAAAATAGGTATCCCTGTACCATCAAGAGATACGTCTTCCACATTTGCATCTGACATCAAGACATCCATGCGGCCATAGCCAATCAAATCACGCTTGAGATAGTAAAAAATCTTTGACCTAGATTTTTTATTGATTTTAAGGCGATATGACTTGACGATTTGATCCATTGCTGCACGTAAATATAATTCGGGGTTTGCATCGATTTCTTCGATGTCTGCAGTTAATGCTTGGATGAAAATGGTCATAATTTCTTCTCGTATTTCTTCCTCTTTCTTAGTTAAAGGGGGTTCTATAACTTGATAGATAATATTCAGTGTACGGAGGTCTCGAACAATTCTAGCAAATGCATGTGGAGGGGCCACGGGATACTTGTCTAATTCTTCATATTGAACTTGCTGACGACGCTGCCGACGCCGGCCACCCCCACCTTTTTGAGCCATCGAATTCACTACCTGCATCCTTCGGATGCCCCTTCGCCCACTATAACATTCCGCAGGGAACCTATGGTTCCCTAGGTACTGTGGAGTTTTTTGACACTACCGAGATAAAAATTGTGAAAATAAAAAAATCGTCATTTAATTCTCAAATGCTGCCCGACCCCATCGCCTTTCTAATAGCGCTAGAAAAGCAATTGCTAGAGTAATCAAACCTATTGAAATAGCAAGTATTCCGCCGTAGTAAGTCTTGGCTTCTTCTGGTTCGTAAACTCTCGCATTGGCATCTAAACCTTCAGCCGAAACTTGACTATAACCACTTTCGTACAATGACATGTCGCCTTGAGTAAATGAAAGCAAAAATAATGAGACAAGAGGAAGTACTGTTGCAACCCAAAATATAGCCATGACTGATGTATCAAAAATCGCCTTATTTGGCCGTAAACCCATTAGTAATGCGCATAATGCTACGATGTAGATTGAATTTGCAATCATCACCAAAAGAGCAGGTATCAATCCTGCCCATTGATCAAGCATCCACGCCATCAATACAAGGAAAATTACCGATATCCAAGTTGTCATCAGAAAATAGACGATTATTTTCGCTCGAAGAAGTTGAGGGACCCTCACTGGTAATCCATTGAAGAAATCAGGGCTATCAACTGCGTTTAACCATGAGTAAAAATTGAATCCAAAGAAACCCAAAAAGGGAGCGTAACTTAGTAAATTAAACGGAATTGGGAATCTAGCAAAGTCTGCCATCCATGCTAAAGCGAGCAAAAAAAGCAAGGGTACACAGTATGAACCAAGCATTTTGACTAAAGTTCCTGAACGTAAAACGTCAACTATTTCTTTGGAGACTAGCATTCTCATATTTCCATTCCCCAAGAAAAATAATCGGCGATGTACAGGCTCTAACATGTCATCTCTTGAAGTCACTTGGATTTCAAAATCATCGGGAACCAAATGTGCCCCCACTGTAGCTACTGTTAAAGAACCAATTATTGCAAATGGGATCAATGAGAAATTGTGTGTTAATTGTACTTGTAACCCCAATACGGCCCATTCCATCGGAACAAAATCAACAGCAATGATAATGCCAGCAATAACTGCAATTAAAGGCACAAAAAAAGCACCCATTTTTGATTTCGACCAGATTGCACTAGCAAAGAAGGATAAAGCAAGGCCTTGCATCATCGTAATTAGCATACAAACGAGAATGATTGGTAACGATGACCAAACCAGAGGCGTAGATATCCCAAACAATACTTCAGCAAATATCCCTAATGCCATGCCAAATACAGCAGGGGAAAGTATCAAACACAAATAAAAGGCAACTTCTTTGCAATAATATGCCAAATAAACGGGGGGTAATTCCAATGGCAACAATGCTGGTCCTGCTAGCAAGTAGGACTTCCCGCCTGCTCGTTGGCTAATCATATTACGCCCAATAAATGCAAAAGAGCCCATGCCTAAACTGAACATGAAAAGCGAAATATGCAAAGCTATCTTCAATTCATTCCAAGTAAACGTCTTCTCTGATTGAGCTGCTATTGTTTCTGCAGTATCTTGAGCATATGAAATTTCAGATTCACCAGTTAGAAATCGTAACCCAATGGTGATTATCATTGTGACAAGTGCCAACATTATTGGGAACATCATGATATGACGCTTTTTTGCAAAATCAATGTTCTGTCTCCACTCTTCACGGAACATCATCACGAAATTTGTATGGAACGAAACCAAATAAGAGGGAGGTTCCCTTCCCTCGGCAAAAGTCATTTTTCTCACTCCTCTTCTCCGATAGAATCTTCGCGCAATTCAATCTCGTGTACAGAGGAGCCTACTAATCTGATGAAAATATCTTCAAGATCCTCTTCTTCACTTATGCGCAATTCATCCATAGTTCCTGCTGCCAAAACTCGACCATGATCAATTACAGCAACACGAGTGCACATTCTTTCTGCAACTTCAAGGATATGTGAGCAAAGAAAAATTGTACCCCCACTTTCAATGTGATCCATCAGTAATTGACGGCATTTTCGCTGATAAATTGGGTCCAAATTTACAAACGGTTCATCCAAGAATAATAAGCGTGGTTCGTGGATAAAGGCTCCAGCAAGCATTACTTTTTGCCGTTGTCCTTTTGAAAGGTCCTTGCAAAGTGTATTTTTCTTGTCATTTAGTCCAAACCAATCGAGCCAATATTCTACTTTCGAAGAAACCTCTCTAATTCCCCTTATCTGACAAACGAAATGAAGATATTCTGCTGCGGTTAAATAAGATGGTGGACTTTCTGATTCTGGAACAATCCCAACATTGGCTTTTACTTTCTGAGGGTCATTAGCAACATTCGTGCCAAGGATTTTTGCCCCCCCGAGTGAAGGTGATAATTGTCCAGTTAGGAGTTTAATAAATGTTGATTTACCGGCGCCATTCGGACCAAATACTCCGAAAAACTCGCCTGCAAAAACAGTAACATCAAGGGGATGTAACGCCACAAAATCTCCAAATCTTTTCCCAAGATCTTTTGCCTCAACTAATGCTTCAGAAGACATACTTTAGGCACCCTTCCACTCAGCATTTTCTCTATTTAGAAAAGCATTCACGCCAATTTCTTTGTCAGCTGTATCAAATAAGGCACAAAAAGCATCTCTTTCCGCTAAGATTCCTTGGGTGAATGGCAATTCTAATGAAGCTCTGACTGCTGCTTTAGCTACTTTGATTGTATGGGGGGATTTGCTTCCTAAATTCTGAGCGATTTCCATTACTTTCAACAATAATTGGTCGGGTTCTACCAAGTGATTGATTAAACCAATTCGATAGGCATCCTCACCACTAACCATTTCTCCAGACATCACCATTTCTATTGCACGCCCATATCCTAGTAATCGACAAAGGCGCTGCGTACCACCACCACCAGGAATTAATCCAAGATTAATTTCAGGCGTTCCAAATTTTGATTGCGGAGTAGCAATGCGCAAATCACATGATAATGCAATCTCAGAACCACCTCCAAGAGCAAATCCATCAATCATAGCAATTGTCGGTTTTGTCAAATTCCAAATTGCTTCCCAAGAATTGTCGTCAAAGATTGGGCGCGCCTGCTCACTTCTCATTCCTGAAAATTCAGAAATGTCGGCTCCTGCAACAAACGATTTGGGTTTAGAGCGCTTCCCTTCTGGTGGCTCATTTGGAGGGGCACCAGTAATGACAATAACCCTTACGTCATCATTCGATTCTGCCAATTTGCAAGCAGATTTGATAGCTGAATGAACTTCGGAATTGAGCGAATTTAATTTATCGGGACGATTAATTGTCCATACTGAAATGACACCCCCGGAAGGACTTGAACTCTCCAAAGGTATATTTTCAATTCCCAGAACATCACTTTCAGGCATCTCGCTCATGGCCTCCCGATGGCAACCATGTACTCAAGCCTGCGGTCAGTCGTCATTCGATATTTCATCCCTTAAAGCATCTAATTTTGACACACTAGGAAGAGGTGGGAGGGGTAAATCGCCAAGAGCAGGGGGCGGAGGTAATGGTAAATCGCCAAGATCTGGGAGAGGGGGGAGTTCTGGAAGGGGCTCTTTCCCAGCCACGAAACCCTGGTCAAGTGGAACTAATATTTTCAACACACGTTCAGAATCAATTCGTGTATAAACAGCCCCAATAGGAGATCCCTGGGGCAAGGTGTTTGATTCCTCTATAACTGTTAAACCATGGTTTTCTTTACCTAACAGTGAAACTAGATCTTCAGACTGATCTGCACTTTGGTAAATTTTTGCTGCATCTGCCCGGATGTCGGCTAGTTGCTCTCGACGACGTGCTTCAATTCGTCGACGGATTAACGAATGGTGGTCTCTTCTTTCTTCAATAAAACCTTCAATGTCTGCTTCCTCCATAGATTCTGCATCGACTTCTGCAACGTATTCTTCTGCAACATGCACATTTTCTTCAATTACTCCTACAGAAACTGTTTCTTCTGCCAATGACACAGATACTTCTTCATCAGATTCAGATTCATCATCGTCATCAGCAATTGTTTCAACGCTACCACGACTTCGAGAAAGTTTCTCATTTCGACGCGTAGAAGCATCCTCTTCAGATTGTACAGGAACTGGGATAGATTCAGTACTGTCTTCTTCTTCATCAACCACTTCAGAACGACGGCGAACACGTTTTACTTTGCGACCACCGCCCGTTCCCGTCAGGAATATCCCAAGTAGGAAAATCATTCCAATCAAAATCATTCGTTCCTTATCACTGATGCGTCCAGCAATTATAGCATATGTGATTAAGCCTACGCCAAGAGCGAACCACAGCAAAAGCCGCTTGAACGTTACCACAATTCATCCCTCGACCCATCGAGTAACTCGTCTGTCTTGAGGATGCCGACGACCAGTTCAGTTTTCTGAAAGGAATTCTGCAAGCTGTCGAAGTGCCTTACCTCTATGACTGAAGCGAGACTTTTCTTCATTATTCATTTCAGCGAAAGTTCGTTGCCCGTCGCCCTCAAGTGGGATGAAAATCGGATCGTAACCAAAACCTCCTTCGCCTTGAATTTTTGTAGAAATTAATCCGTCACAACGGCCAACAAATACTTCAACAATTTCACCTGTCCAATATGCTGCTACTGTAATAAAATGTGCTTCCCTATTACTCTCAACTAATTTCAAAACCCTTTCTAAACCCAATGATTGAAAAATATGAGATGAATAAACTCCTGGGAAGTTAGTAAGGCTATCAATGAATAATCCTGAATCTTCGACCAATAATGACTCAGAAAGTCTTCCTTCTTGGGCGAGAATTTCTACACCTTGCGCCACTTTTGCTAAAGCAACTGTAGTTAAATCATGCGCTTGCGGTTCAACTAAATCAGGTACTTTCCCGTCAACTTCAAAGGAATTAACTGAATACCCAAACGGTGACAACAGCGCTTGGACTTCTGATAGTTTTCCCGGGTTTCCTGTCAAGAAGTTCACAGTAGGCATCATGTCTCGGAAAAGAGGGTGTGGATTGAAGTCTTCTCTAGTTCCCGCAGGTATCATGGAGCCGAAGATGTTGACATTAGTGGCGATAGGTGGGGCCATAGGTGCTGTACTCAGATATCTAGTTGGAGAATGGCTTCCCAATGATTTCCCATGGGGCACTCTAACAGTGAATCTGATTGGTTCATTACTTCTAGGAATGATTGTTGGACTTTCTGTTTCTGAAGAAATGGCATTACTACTTGGAACTGGATTGATGGGAGCTTTTACAACGATGTCGGCATATTCAGTAGACATTGTCAAATTGTTCGATGAGGGGAAATTTGGGACCACCAGTGTATACATTATTATGACTTTAATTGGCTGCCCTCTGCTGGCCTATGTTGGGTGGAAGTTTTCTACTCAATTTGCTTAACCATGATAACGAACTCGACTACGTATACCATCAAATCGTAGAATTACCGCCTTAGCCATGTCTTCCTCTGTCTCTAAATATCCCTCCACAACCAAATCAATTCCGCATTCAATACTTGGATGGCTGGCTTTCAAGCATTCATTCAGGACCTGCAAATCTAGTCCAAGCGGTTCAAGATCGTACGTAATTGAGGAAAGACCGAAATCGATGATAGAAAGGCCCGATTCTTCATCCCACAATATGTTGTGAGTGGTTAAATCTCCATGAGTCATGCCAGC
The DNA here is from genome assembly GCA_030747675.1 of Candidatus Thalassarchaeaceae archaeon. Classification (GTDB taxonomy): domain Archaea; phylum Thermoplasmatota; class Poseidoniia; order Poseidoniales; family Thalassarchaeaceae; genus MGIIb-P. The sequence continues at coordinate 6,711 of JASLKH010000035.1, forward strand.
GGCATGAATTCTACGAATCAACATCCCCACGTCTCGTAATATTTCTTTTTGTATACCTACGCGAAGGGCTTCAAACAATGGTATACCTGGGCATTTTGAAATTATAATCCACCCTTCTGTTGCATCAATTGCAAGTAATTCTGGGACTGGCAACCCATTTTGGTGAAGGCGACGCAATAATCTTGTTTCAGCAGATAAACGAGATTTAGTTAATCTTGCATCCAAATCAGGATGACGCCAATTTCTAGGTTGGCGGCGTTTCAATACTGCATCCCGGCCCATCCATGTACCCGAGAAAACAATTGCTTCAGCCCCCCTGTGCAACAAAGAATCTTCAATCCAAGGCCCCACCATACTGCTCCCCTCAGAGGCGCCGAGAGGAGATGACTTCAAAGCGGTTACACCTGACGGCTAATTGGCGATATCGATGGCAATTGAGCTACCGAACGTTCCTTTGCCATCAAATCAACTTGTATATTCAAACTGGAGTGATGATGAAATCGAGCAAGAAGCTTTGCGCCTTCAATGCGCAATTCAACAACATCAAAGATGGCCAATTGAAACATGTCGAAATATTGCGCATTTAACCTTGGAAATTAATAGATTAAAGGAAAAAAATGGTGTGTTCTTAATCGCCCATTCATATCAAACCCCAGATATCATTTACGGAGTAGCAGACGAAGTGGCTGACTCTTATACACTCTCAAAAGCAGCACGCGATGCGCCACAACAAACCATCCTTTTCTCTAGTGTTCGGTTCATGGCTGAAACTGCAAAAATTGTGAGCCCACACAAAACTGTCCTTCATCCCTCACCGGAAGCAGGTTGTAGTCTTTCAGATGGGATCTCAGCACAAGACGTTAGGGATTTACGAGCACGACATCCTGGCGTCCCGGTTGCTTGTTATATCAACACTACAGCTGCAGTTAAAGCCGAATGTGATGTTAGTGTCACAAGTAGTAATTATCTCCGAATTTGTGAACGTTTACCTGGAAATAAACTCATCTTTGTTCCAGATCGATTCATGGGGGCACACTTGCAAAAATCTCTTTCCGGGAAAAAGGAAGTTATTGTTTTCGATGGTGAGTGCGAAGTCCATGCAGTGTTTACAGGAAGTAAAGTTCGAGAATGGAAAAACAGAATCGGGGATGAACTTACAGTTTTGGCACATCCGGAATGCAGTGCTGAAGTATTGGAGGAAGCAGATTTTGTTGGTTCTTCGGAAAAATTGATCCAAGAAGCAATTCGACTCGGGATTGAAAATAAACCCGATGTGATGTTAATCACAGAATGCGGAACTGCTGAACGCGTGTTAGCAGAAACGAAAGTTGAACTCAACTTGTATGGTGCCTGTGTCATGTGTCGTCATATGAAAGCAACTCAATTGGAGGACATTCTGCAAACACTTCAAAATCCAAGAGATAATCAAATTATTGAAATTGATTGTGATATCATTGAACGAGCACGAAAAAACCTCGATGAAATGTTTCGATTAGCTGAATGATTATTCTTCCTCTGTATGAGAGGATAATATATGGCCTTCATTTTCAGTTAATCGTTGTCCAATCCACATTACAATAAGCAATGGCGCTAAGAGAACAAAGAATTGTAAAACATTGGATGAATATGGTTCAAGCACTACCTCTATTGTGAAAATACGAATCTCAGAGTTACCATCATCATCTAATTGCCTCCAAGCGATATGGTCTTCCATAACTTGGGGATCTAATTGATCGATGCTGTCGGGTGTATGCAAAGGATATGAGCGATTATCAGCAATGATATGGAAATCAACTTCCCAGTCTAAATAATCTGGATTCGGATCATTTGATATTAGGAACTGCTGCTGCTGCCATGCAATGTGGCCATGTCCAATACTTGGAGAGGCAACAGGGAATACAGGATCACCAAGAATCCGCTGATCTCCGGACATAAGATCAACTAGAACTAGACGGTCAACAGCAGTCAAATTGACCAAAGCCACGAGATGGTTTCCCTCCAACGCAATTTTGGTGACTTGTGCATTCTCATAATCTACAATTGTATCAGTCATAGATTGAACTTGTTGGTCACGTGGAGTATCTATTTTTGCATCTATTTCAACAGACAAGTATCTCTCTATTCCACTAATTGTTTGCACGTGGACTACATTCGGTTCATTTGTCTCAACATAAGCCACACTATGCGCATCAGTTGCAATTAATGAAACTGGAGCATTCGGTGGATAGGAAAGAGGCGTCGCATTTCCCATTCCTCGCGCACGCATCTCAATATCTCCGCCATTCAACATAACCATGTGCGGCCAAGCAGCATCACCGTTTGACAACATAGAAATGTCATCGAATAACGGGCCAGTCACCCATTGACCTTCCCATTGATTATTACTAATGTTGAAGAATTCCAATTGATATCCATGCCAAATCACAATGTGCGATTCTCCAATTAAAATTTCTACAGGATAGTTGCCCCAAGTTGTAACAAGACCAATGTTGCTTTGATAGGACTCTTCAGCAGAAAGATTCCACATAGTAACAGAGATATTACCTTCATCTATGGACTCGTAACTAGCCAACCAACCATCTGCTCCAGTTGCTGCACTCGGTTCAGAAATTCCTTCAGCAGAGAAATGTTGGTGAGTTGTGTCCCAAAGCAATACACCTGCAGTGCTCGCAGTTAGCAACATAATGGCAACCCCAGTTTGTCGACTCCCTGGTACTTTCAGCCAAGTCCAAACACGGCTCAAAATTACTTTGGCTTCAATAAATGGTCTCCGCCAATCTGCCAAAAACCAAGACAATCTATGGGTGAATAAGCGTTCATCTAATCCCCTCCAAATAGTTGGGGCGATATATTCTGCAACATGAACTGCAGCGGCTCCAACAAGTAAACCTCCAATAATATCGCTAACCCAATGTATTCCAAGATATAAAATTGTAAATGCTGTGAGAATGATGTATGACACCAAAAACTGGCGCCATGTTTTCCATCTTCCATCTAAATCATTTCGGGCATAGCAATACCATATTGCAAAAGGCATCCCAATATGCAAACTAGGCATTCCATTTGTGAATGGGTCGATACGGGTGAACCAAGTCTGAATCTCAGGAGTTAAATTGTAACCTAATGTTTGCATACCAGGGATATAATCTCCTGTAACTCTTACATTGAAAAATAAGTAAAATGGTAACGCTAACATGTAAACCATCAATATTGTTAGAGTAAGTCGATCAGCCATATGGCGATCATCAAAATAACAAGTATACACAAATGCAGAAAACATAATCATCATATATCCTGCAATATAGAAATGAGTTAAGATGAAAGTGAGAATTTTGTTTTCAAATTCCTTCTGGATTTGTAATACAATGTCGCCTTCGATAGCATAGATGTATGCGGTCATATCTAAACGAGTATTTGCCATAATTATACGATCGATACCATCGAAGATATCTTTCCAGATATAGATTGAAAATACAATGATTGCATGCATCCAATAACGACGGAACATATCTAAAAATCCAGATACTGTAATTCGAGACCAAGATGGTTTCAGAATATACATTAAAGCTACAGAAGTGACAATTGCTCCAGTCACCCATGTGACGTAAATTCCAGTTCCTCCCGCCACAATATCACCGCTTTGTTAGGTTTAACCGCGTTCAGGTCAAGAGCGTTGCCACGTCAGAGGATAGTTGGAGCACTATCCTTAGAATTATCAAGTTCAGCCATCAAATTCTGAACAACCCTATCAAATGCCAAAGCAACATCACTTTCTGGGTCAGCTACAATCCTATGAACTCCATCATCCCCACCTCGAACAACACCTGGGTCGAATGGTAATGACCCAAGGAAGGGGACTCCCATCTCTAGAGCCGATGCCTCTCCACCTCCTTTTTTGAAAACTTCAAGGCTGACCGACCAATTTCCATTTTCATCTGATGTAGTTTCTATTGGAACTCCACGTGGCCCCATTACTGAAATTTCAGAATTAGGTTTCGTCATACCTCTAAGGGTGTATCCAGACATATTCTCAATGACTCCCAATACTGGAATTTTAACCGTTTTAGAGAAATTAATCGATTTGCGGCTATCTAAAAGTGCGACTTCTTGAGGAGTAGTCACAATTACCATACCATCGATATTTGGAAGAGATTGCGCTACAGTCAATGGCTCGTCACTAGTCCCTGGGGGAAAATCAATAATGAGGGCATCCAATTTACCCCATGCAACATCTCCGATGAATTGTTGAATTGCACCTAACTTGATTGGACCACGCCAAATTACAGGCTTATCTGGATCTTCCAACAAAAATGCCATCGATATGACTTTGACACCATGAGGTCCTTCAGCAGGGTGTATTTGACTATCTTCAACATGTAAATCAATTTGACCAATGCCAAGCATCTTTGGAATATTGGGTCCTGTGATGTCAATATCCAATATCCCTACTTTCTTGCCTTGACGGGCCAAACTCAGTGCCAACCCTGTGGCAACTGTTGATTTCCCTACTCCGCCTTTTCCAGATAAAACCATAATTTTGTGACCTATGTCTTCCGCTAATCTTGTCATGCGAAGTTTACGTCGCATTTGCGCATAGGCTTGCTCCATCTGTGCTTTTTGATCTTCTGTAACAGGGGCTTCAACGGCATCATTTGGTGATTCTTCATCTGGCTGATGGTGCGATATTGGGCCAGACATCGTGCTCTCTCCGGAATCGCCGTGTAGTATTCCATACTTCAAGTCGTGGCTGTGAGATTTATTCTTCTTCATGATGGGGATGGTATACTCTTCCTCCCCAAACAATGCTCCTATTGACTGGTTCTGGCAACAAAACGGGATAGACAAACATCGAGAAAAGTGGGCTAAACAATGCAGCTATCCACATTGATTGAGTATGAACTTGTCCATTTAATCCCCATAGCCAAGAATATGTCAACAAATATCCAATTAGACTCGATATATACCATGCACTTATCCCTTGCTTGTCTAAATAACGAATGCCGCCACACCAGGCCACCCAAATCGGGAAAGTAAATACCATGATTCCTGTGGCATATGAAATTATAATTGCAGACGAATCCCATCCAATCATATGAAGAACAATATGGGCAATAAACCCAATTGAAAATATCGTTAATGATACGATGAGGCCGCGTGATGCTGAACCCTCTTCCATCAGACCCATTGATTGCGAGTGTACCACTTTGCTCAAGAGTGCAGCGGTCATTATATATTCAATACATAGGTTTTGAAAGTAGTTGATATTGCCGAAAACATATGCGAATTCTGTTTGTTTGTGTTGGTAATTCTTGCCGAAGTCAAATAGCAGAGGGATGGGGCCGCCATTTCGGACTTGAGGTTGCAAGTGCTGGCACGAATCCAGCAAAAAAAGTCGCACCAAAAAGTGTAATTGTCATGGAAGAAGTTGGTATTGATATTTCACAACAATCTCCTTCGGTGATTGACAATTACAAAGAAAATGAATTTGATTTTATAATCAGTATGGGCTGTGGAGTTTCATGTCCATCAATCAGGATTGATGTGGACTGGGAATTAGAAGACCCCATTGGACAATCCCTCGATGTTTATCGCACCACTAGAGATATCATTGAACAAAATGTTCGCACCTTATTGGAAACGGAGACACGCACCGACGCTTAGAAAAAGGGATGGCTAATGGCCGAGATACTGCGAGCGTAGTGTAGCGGTTATCACCGGGCGTTGCCAACGCCTGAACCCGGATTCAAATTCCGGCGCTCGCACCATTATTCTCCATTACTCAATTGCTCAGAATATTTCTCTGCATGTGCCCGAGCTACATCTTCTGAGTATCCTTGAAGCACCAATTTCTGGACATATGCTTCTTTGGGATCCAAGGTTACTGATCCCATCATTTGTTCCAAGTCACCTTTTCTCATTGCTGTAAAAATACCAATTCCTGCTAATACTGTAATCAACAAAATCACTCCCAAAATAAACCACCATTGACTAGCACCTTCAAACAATTTCTCCCCACCACCAGAATTTGTTTCAGGTGCGTTTATTGTAACTGAAAATGCTCTTTCCTCTACTGGTGTTTGGGCTAATTGAGCATCAATTCCTCTAATCTCAAATGAAACTACACCTGTTGGGACTCCAGAACGGACCTCAACTTGTACTGAATAAATACCATCTCCTGCCACCAAATCTACTCCGGCACCATCATCACGCATTGGTTGCCATGATTCACTTTGACCGGCAGGAGCAATAACTGATAATTTGGCTTGAACTATACTAATAGAATCGCCATCAGTTACCTTCGCTGTAAGAGTGTATACATTTGCACCCTCATTAGGTGATTCCAAAGAATTGACTACACTTTGGTCGTCCCAGAAAGTGACATTAGAAATCGAAGGGCCCTCATTAAGAAGGTGAACGGGAGGCATTTCTTCGATATTATAAGGCCCAGTTGCAGTGTTATCTCCAGATTGAATTAACGTAAGCATCGTCGTAGTACCTTGCCCCCCCAATTCATCTTCAACCCTGACAGGTAGAATCTGATCACCACTAGGGATATTCAACGGCATTTTTATTTCTCCGGTCCAACTTTCCCCATTTTTTGTTAACAATGTTAAACCACCACCCCATTGTGTTGTATCAACCCCTACACTAGCTACACCTGATGAATCAATAACTGTCATGGTCACGGTTGTATTTTCACCACGATGCAGCGTGTTTGGCGAATAGGACATTTCAGTGACCCTTGGAACGCGATTCAAAAGTTGAATCGTTTGTGTTTCTTCAACAGAAGCAAAATCATCGACTGCTAAGACATCTACAGACACAAACCCTTCAATTACCCCTGGATAAACTATTTCAGTTGTGAATATATCATCATGTATTGCATAATCACCATTCAATCCACGATCATTCAATGTGACAATCCCAAGATTAATTCCAGACATATCTACTGACACACTACGCACATTCCAATCAGGGTCATCAACCTCAACTTCAAGGTGGCCTATCATGCCATTTTCATTGACCAAACTACCTTCTCTAAAAGCCACACTAACAATCTCTGGAGCCGAGTTTTCACCTGATGTGATTATCGACGGAGAAAGCACCCTTTCAAGTGATTGTGATTCAGATAATGTTACTGATTCGCCTTCGCCTTCTAGTGGAACTGATACTTGCCGTGATACTTCAGCAATTAATCCAGCGAGAATGCCTTCGCTAACAACTGCTCCTGAGGCAGTGCCATTCAAATCATAATTTCCCAACCAATGAGTTACTGGAATTGAATGGCCATCCCTATTTACAGTCCCGGTATGTGTAGCAGTAACAGTTAGGTGCATAAACTCAGAATCAAGCAAAGATACCGTATCGCCTACTTTCATTTGTGATGGGGAAAAACCTGTTTCCCTGGTAATATCTACATCACCAATCGCACTATCTGGCTCAGGGACGTCCATCTCATTCATGATTGGGCTTTCCTCAGGGTATTCGTCACCAGTAGAGGTTTCACCACCCTCATTAGAATCCCATCGCAAGCGAACCGTACGATTATCCCAATGATTTTGAGGGACTTCATATTCCCATGTATTATTGTGAACCGCCTCCATTTCAAATATATTTGAACCACCACCTGTAAGGTTGACCCAAGACTCCTGGTGGATTACATTTACCTGAAACATTTGACCTGTAGCATTCGATTGGGGACCAGATTGAACAATATCTCGAACTACCCCGAAATTTCCATCAATATCTCCTGAAAAAGTTCCATCAATATGAAGTTGATCAGCCGTCTTCATTCCATTAATTGATTCTTGGAAAATATTGTGCACCGTTCCATTTACCACCATCGAACTATTTTCTTCTGAATCTGAAAAATCAAACGTCCCATCTGCCTTCAGCACATTTTCTGAAGAAGTAAATTGCCCATTGTCCCAGCGTTCACGCTGAATTAATTGCTGAACATCTAATTCTAAGTGTGCATCGTCGGAATGGATAACCATGTCCGCTGTAGCCTCTATTTCTGTATTGGATAATATCCTCTGGCCATCGATATCATGAGTTTCAATCAAAAACAAGGCTAAGTCCCCATCTGCTTCCATGAACTCTCCACCTCCAGATTCCTCCAAAGATAGATTACCGCTTGCCTCTATTCGCAATTTTTCTTCAACTACTCCTTCTACCCAATTTCTTACAATATGTGAATTCACAACTTGGCCATATACATCAATATCCATTCCATCATCCGAAGTGTGCATCTCAAGTGTTCCATTTCCATACATTTCAAACACTTGAGATTGTAATTCTACTCCGACTGTTGATTCATTCAACCAAACTGTACTCAACCAAAGAACAATACTAATCGTGCCGCCATCAATTGATTCATTAATTTCTAAAGTACCTGTACCTAATTCATTAGATTCTAGACTTTCACCGACGCGGCTTTGCCAACCCTGGCCAATGAAGTTTAGAGTATATGACTCCGATGCTGTTGCATTAATTGCTTCATGTGTCATTTGAATTAGAGTAGTTCGAGTGATTTCATGATCCGAAAGTGGTTCATTCCAAATTGTAACGACAATCATTCGATTGCCGATTTCCGCATCATCATATAAAACAACAATTTCTACTTCATCTTTCCAATTAATTTCTGAATTTAACATTATACGTAATTCTGTGTTGTTACCTCCAGTCCAATTGAATTGCCATAACCCAACTAATTCTCCACTAGCATTATGATGGTTCACACTCACATTGAGCTTCTCCAAATTGGCAAAATCAACTGATTCACTCAAAACAATTCGATAAGCATGAGTGGTGTTCCCTGACCCATCATCGACCCAATCAGTGAGGATTTCTGCAGTAAGTGATTCAGAGGCAGGATCTGCTAAAATTATTGGGGATAAGGATACAATTGACAAAAGTAATACTCCCGCTATGCAACGAAGGTTCGGAGAATTGGATTGCATTGTGTACACCTTCCTTCACTAATTGTGCTGAGGACCTAATTGAATCAATTGGATATTTGTTTATTCATTTCAAGAGTTTTTCTCCAATAATTAGGGCCGATTGAGATATAATTAAGCGTAAAACATCCTTAACGCTTGAATGCTGCCAGCAATAATCAAAACAAAATACCAAAATAAAGTGAAATAATAAGATTTAGGATGTTCCTCTTTTGTTACCCAACCTTTACCGCGAAGATGAGTCCCCCCCTGTGACACACAGTACGCTATATAGAACAAACAAAAAATCGCAACAAGAGCAGATATTGCCGCTAACAATTCATTGCGCAGAGCCATGAGAAAAAACCTCAGAAGAGTGGTTCTTCATAATCATCATCTGAAAGAGTTCGCCATAGTCCATCGGGTACATCATCATAGATACCAGCGTATGGATCATCTTCAACGAGTACCTTCTTTGAAGATTTGATGTTCGTCAATGCTTCAGGCTTAAACTTCCAATAATGTATTCGCCATTCACGGCCATCCCAAAGGGTGGTTTCCTCGGATTCTGTTGTCAATAAATCGTAATCTTGGAACATGTAAAACAAGTTTCTGTCCGTAGGTTCAAGCGCATTGTCAATAATGCGATCATAGAATCCAAAAAAGCCGAGAGCATGTTCCGCCATACCTTCTGCTGTAACCTTGTCCATATCTGGATCAATATGAGTTTGAATTGCTGATGTTAATTGTGCTAAGGACATTCCCATATTTGTCACCCCGGGCGGCCCACATGCCGCGCGATATGGTACATGTCTGCTACCGGTGCTATATCAACAATTGGCGAGTTCCGCCCCTAAAGGGGCGTCTACTCCTTCATTCGGCACGATTAAACGAGCGTTTGTTTGCCCCCCTTTTGTGTCAGACTTAGCCACGCGAAATTTTCTCGGTTTGCCCGAGATTGAAGGTCACCCTGATGTTACCATTCTCTCCGTTCCATACGAATTAACAACATCATATGGACAAGGTACAACTTACGGACCTAAAGCAACAATAACTGCTTCTTCTCAAGTTGAACTCTATGACCCATTGCTTCCAGAAGATCTCCCTTGTGGATTCAAAATAAAAACTGCTGAATCATGGAGTGGTGAAGGTAATACGCTTAGAGAGCAATTGGATGATATTGAAAAATATCTTAACTCACATCAAAATAATTCATTCCCAATTATCCTTGGTGGAGAACATGGAATGCTTCCCGCAATAGTCAATGTCATAGGAAAGAAAGTTGAATTGAAGGATTTGACTATCGTGCAAATCGATGCTCATGCCGACCTAAGAAACGAGTTAGATGGCGACTCAGATAGCCATGCATGTGCAGCACGACGTTGCTTAGATTTGGGTGTAGGAAAAATTCTTCAGATTGGGATTAGATCATTCTCTCGTGAAGAATCAGAATTTACTACAAAGGATAAACGCGTTGAGGCATGGCTCGCTAGGGATATACTGAACCCATGTGGAGGTGAAATTGCTTGGCGAAAATGGTTGAACACTCTATCGGAGATTAGTGGACCTGTTTGGCTAACCTTAGATGTAGATGGATTAGATTCTGTATATGTCCCAACAACGGGAACACCTGTACCAGGAGGACTGGCTTATTGGCAAGTTGTCGAAACAATCGAAACCATAGCCGCTGCTCCAAATGTAGACTGGTTAGGAGCTGATGTGAATGAAATCGTCCCTGATCAAAATAATCACGTAACTGAATTTACCGCAGCAATGTTAGTGACAAAAATTATTGCAGCACATCTTGCAAATAAGTTGGAGGAACAAGCATGAAGGCAAAAGGGCGTCATATTACTCTAGATTACGCCGGTTTTTCAGGAAATGGGGGTTGGGTCCTTTCAATTCTAAGAAACGCTGTTTCTAATTCAGAAGCACGGGAAGTACATTCTCATGTTTCAGAATTTGATGGAAGTGAAAGCCCGTTAGGATTTGCAGCTGTTGTATTAATTGATGAAAGTCATGTGAGTGCACATTGCTATGCAGATGATGAAATCTTGGCTGTTGATTGTTTTACTTGTGGAGAGATTAATCCTGCTTCTATAATCGATCAAATACATTCACAACTATCCAAGCACATTCCCACCCTGCATTTAGTACAGCGGCAAGAATGGGACCGGTTTATAATTGAATAATTCAATTGTAAAATTAAATTTGCAATTGATTTTTTTGCACAATATTCTTGATTCGCCAAACCATATCCTAAAATCAACAAGACCACACCTACGGTGTGATGCGCACCTTCGCTGTTCTCGCCATGCTCCTTGCCGCCTCCGCGGTTCCAATAGCAAGTGCGCAACAGCCAGACATAGTCCAGGAACATTGGTATCACACCTATACAACACTCACAATTGATGTCAATGCATGGGCGGATGATTACCCTGAAATTGTAAATCTACTCGTCGCAGGTCAAACCGAACTTGGAAGAAACCTCTGGATGTTACAGATTTCTGATTGGAGTGCTGAAACCAAACCAGATGGGGCACAGAAAGAAATTGTTTACATTGATGGTGGGCATCATGGAAATGAGCATCTTGGGACTGAATTAGCATTCTTGACCGCAGAATATTACATTGAAGGTTGGGCTGCTGGAGAACAAGATGCCCTTGATGTTTTGACGACGACTGAACTGCATATCCTCATCATGCTCAATGCAGATGGGAATGATTTTGATACGCGCTGGAATATTAATCAAGTTGACTTAAATCGAAACTACGATCATTACTGGAATACATGCCCCACGACCCAACCTGGAAGCAGTGCATTCAGTGAATCCGAAACACTTGCAAATTCAATCTACATGAACACAGTTGTACCAGATGCAGATTTGTATGTAACCATGCACACTGGTGTTTGGATTATGCTGTATCCATGGGGTAAATGGCCAGAGCAACCTTCGGATTGGGAGTTGTTCCATTTCATCAGAGATGATGTCCACGATAGCGTTTCAGACATTCCAATCCAAAATGCAAATCAAGGGCTCTACCCCAATTGTGGAACCAGTAGAGATTATGGATATGGAGTAATGGGGTTCCCCACTTTTACATTTGAAACCGATGATGAACAATGGGCGCCGGGGACCGTTGAATCATTGTCAAGCAGACTCGGTGAGGAAATGGACGTGATGCGATATCTGATCAACAACATTTGGTACTGGAGAGCAAGGTTGTCTGTAACTGCGTTTGATTTTGATGGCGACTCAATCAAATTGAGGGTCGACAATTTGGGTCGGGCGACTACTGAAAATGCAACCATCAGATATATCGATGAAGGTGAAGTGTTGTGGACTTCCGAGTTATTTAGCGTCAATGCAACCAATAGTACGCAAGCCAATCTCGCAGCCTCGAACTTGACCTTGTCAGCCTCGGGTCATTTTGAATTGTATTACCAAAAACGCGTCATTGATTCAAGTCAGTGGGTCAACGAATCAATTCCTGAAGAACAAATCAATATCTCAGATGGCGAGGATGAGGGTTGGCTCCCCTTTGCTTCACCTGTTTGGGCGATTTTAGCCATCGGCTTAGCTGGTGTAAGAGTAAATTGGCGTTTTTGCACCGATTTTGAGCAAATCAAATGCAAAAAAATGCCTCAAAATGCGGATTCTTGAACACAATCATTTGTATATCGGTGCTGAATCGGTAGATTCAGTGATTACATGGAAACAGCAGTAAGCGAATTCAACGATGTTGGCGACATTCTGGTTTTACCTTTATTCGAGGGAGTTGTAAAAGCCCCAAATAACACCTTAGCAGGCCTTTCTAGGACACAGAGAAGCCTAGTAAACGAAGCTCTCGCAAGTGATAGTTTCACCGGCAAGGCTGGAAAACACCTCGACGTATGGACTGCCGGGTGCCAGGTTGTTTTAGTCGGCATGGGGGAAAATCCAAGTGACAAATCATGCCGAGACGGCGGTGCGAAGACATTGGCAGCATTATCCAAAGATCATGGTACAAACGTGACCGTGCGATTCACGACTGGCTGGTCAACCTCGAAAATGGCACTTTTCGTAGAAGGTATGATTCTACGAGATTATTCATTCGACAAATACCAACATAAGGAAGATGGTGAAATCCAATCTGATTGGAATCTAACATGCCAAGCGAGTCCACGACATCAACCCAAGTTGTCCGCAGCTGTTTCCAAATCTACAGCGATTGCAACTGGAGTTCATGTTGCCCGCGAACTAGGTAATGAACCTGCTAACGTGATGTATCCTGATGAATACGCTCGGCGTGCGATGGAATGGGCCAAAGGGAAATCGAATGTCGAAGTTGAAGTGTGGGATTATGACCGATTAAAAAAAGAAGGGATGCACGGCGTCATCGCAGTAGGGAAAGGTAGTGAGCGCAAGCCCTGCATGGTATACTTCCGCCTAAATCCAAACGTACAGAAAGGTGATCAAGTGCCCTGTATTGTTGGAAAAGGAATCACCTTTGACACTGGCGGAATTTCAATAAAACCATCAGCAGGAATGGAGGATATGAAATTCGATATGCATGGGTCAGCAACGGTCTTTGGACTGTTTGTCGCACTCCAAGCAAGTGGTTATCAAGGCCGCGTAAACGGAATAACTTGTATGGCAGAAAATATGCCAAGTGCTGGTGCATACAGGCCAGGAGACATCATCGATACATATTCTGGAAAGACGATTGAAGTCCTCAACACCGATGCAGAAGGGCGTAACGTCCTCTCAGATGGACTATGGAAAGCAAGTGAGCTCGACCCATCCTATATTATCGATTTAGCAACACTAACTGGTGCTTGTGTCGTTGCATTAGGGCATGAAGCAAGTGGTCTGTGGTCAAATGATGATGCACTTTCTGCCCGAATCCATGCAGCAGGAAACGCTGAAGATGAGATTGCTTGGCCAATGCCTTTGCTACCTGCTTTTGAGAAAGAAATGACCGGTTCCAAAGTGGCCGATGTTCAGAATTTAGGCAAGGGCCGATGGGGAGGAGCCTGTACTGCAGCTGGTTTTCTCAAACAGTTTGTGCAAGATAGAGATGGGGCGCAAATTCCATGGGCACATCTCGATATTGCAGGTACCGCATGGGGTGCATCAACAAATGCAATGGTCGCCAATGGTGCAACAGGAATCCATGTACGAACTCTACATCGCCTGATTACCGAGTAATATCCTTACGCACTGTCGTCGTCATCAACAACTTCGAAGTCAGCATCGACGACATCTTCTGCACCATCCATTCCAGTATGATCTCCGCCTTGTTCATCTTCCATTGATGCTGCTGCTGCCTCATACAACTTTGCAGAGATACCATGCATGGCTTCTTCCAATTCTTGGACTTTTGTTTGAATTGCCTCTTCATCAAGGTCATCATCATCAACAGGGCCTTCATCAGTTCGAATTAAAGCCTCAAGTTCAACCAATTTAGCTTCAATCGGTTCTGTATCTGATTCTTCTAACTTATCTCCGGCTTCCTTCATCGTTCGGCGTGTTTGATAGACAATGCTGTCAGCAGTATTGCGGAGTTCAACCTTCTTTTGACGAGATTCGTCCTCAGCAGCGAATTCCTCGGCTTCAGATATTTTTTGCTGGATTTCATCTTCTGATAGGCTAGTGGCACTTTCAATACGAATCGATTGTTCCTTACCCGTGCCCATGTCCTTAGCAGATACGCTAACGATGCCATTTGCATCAATGTCAAAGGTCACTTCTATCTTTGGAATTCCACGAGCAGCCGCTGGAATTCCTTCAAGGAAAAATTTTCCAAGCGTTACATTATCCTTGGCGAACTTTCTTTCGCCCTGAAGGACGTGTACTTCTACAGCTGGTTGATTATCAGCGGCAGTACTGAACACTTCTGAACGACGTGTTGGGATGGTTGTATTGCGTTCAATCATAGGTGTTGTGACACCACCAAGTGTTTCAATGCCAAGAGAAAGAGGTGTTACATCCAGAAGAAGAACATCTGTGACTCCTTCGTCACCAACAATGATGCCGGCTTGTAGAGCTGCACCCATCGCTACCGCCTCATCAGGATTAATTCCCTTGAAGGGGGTCTTTCCTGCTTCTTTCTCTATTGCTTCTTGAACTGCAGGAATACGAGTACTACCTCCAACCAGGAGGATTTTATCGACATCTCCTGCTTTGATTCCCGAATCCTTCATTGCTCGACGAGTCGGGCCCATCGTAGCCTCTACAAGATCTGCTGTGAGGTCATCAAATTGAGCGCGTGATAAATTAAGATCAAGGTGCTCTGGATTACCATCTTTCATAGTGATGAAAGGTAAATTAATGTGACTTGTTTGAGTACCCGATAGTTCAATCTTAGCTTTTTCAGCGGCTTCCTTCAATCGGCTCATAGCCTGACCATCTGTTGATAAATCAATTCCGCTACTTTTCTTAAACTCAGAAACACACCAATGGATTACACGCTCGTCAAAGTCGTCTCCACCAAGTTTGTTATTACCCGCAGTAGCCTTTACTTCAATTTGTGGTTGACCATCTACCTGATATATTTCAAGGACTGATACATCAAATGTACCTCCTCCAAGGTCGTAAACAAGAATTGTTTGATCATCATCCTTGTCAACGCCATAGGCCAAGGCTGCAGCTGTTGGTTCGTTGATGATACGTAATACTTCTAGTCCTGCAATACGACCAGCATCTTTTGTTGCCTTTCGCTGAGCATCTGTGAAATAAGCCGGACAAGTGATGACCGCTTGCTTTACTTCTGCCCCCAAATATGCTTCTGCATCAGCCTTTAGTTTCTGTAAAATGAATGCGCTTACTTCTTGAGGAGTGTAGTGATTATCGTCTACTTTACCTTTCCAATCTGTACCCATTTCTCTTTTAACAGAGAGGAAAGTACGTTCCGAATTAGTTACAGCTTGTCGCTTTGCTGTCACTCCAACCAATCGCTCTCCATCTTTAGCAAATGCTACTACGCTTGGAGTGGTCCTAGCACCTTCTGCATTAGGGATGACTATTGCTTCGCCCCCCTCAATTGTTGCTACACAACTATTTGTCGTCCCTAAATCAATACCTATTACTGCATTTTTAACCATTTTAATTTCCTCCCTTCGGTGAAACCGATTCCTTCGGTTCTCTCAAAGTGAATGTGATATCAAGTATACCGTTATTAATCTCCCAATTATCTACGCTTTCAGCTGCTTTGGGTAATTCAAAACGTTGAATTGGATGTAATTGAGTTGCACGCATCAAGTGCAAAGTTGATCCTCCTCCTGTGAGGTTCAATTCAACTTCAGAATCATCAATACCATCATGACGAGATACATCAATTGTAATATTCATAGAATCACCGTCAACATAAACATCGGCAATTGGAATTGAATTTACAGAATCATCATCATCTTCGGATTCCTCCTCAATTTCAATTTCAACGAGTTCCGGTTCGGATTTCTTTCCCATCTTGATATCCACGCCCATCTGGTCAAGAATACTGGATATATCTGGTGCACCTTTGCCAAGGATTTCTCCAATATCTCCAAAATCAGATTGTAAATTTATTTTTACATCGCCTGAACGAATTTTCTCAGGGTCAATACCAAGGTTATCAAATTGAGATTGGATTTGGTCCATCATACGCATGAGGTCGTCTTCATCAACATCCATGCCCATCTTGCGAAACATTTCGAGCATCTGCTTCAAAATTTGGTCTTCCCATTCATCTTTATCCATGTCTCACCCTCCACTACTTAACCTCGGGTTGTATAGTGGCAGTGTTTAGACATATATCAATCATTGCCTTGATACAAGCCCGGGACCTTTAGCGGCGGATTCAAGATGGGATGATTATTCGGAACCATGTCCCCCATGGTACAGAAAGATCAGGATCGTGTCCTTTCAGATACCGAACAGGTATCCGGAAAAACGGCATTACGAAATAACGTTGAGGCCGCAGTTGCCCTCTCTGGCGCCGTCAGGAGTACATTGGGGCCCAAGGGTTTGGACAAATTACTCATCAGTGCCGAGGGAGATACATTGGTTACAAATGATGGTGTCACTGTTCTAGAAACTGCATTAGTGGAACATCCTACTGCTAAAATGCTGATTTCTACTTCGCGTGCACAAGATGATGAGGCAAAAGATGGTACAACTTCAACCGTAATCCTCACTGCTGAACTATTGGTAAATGCTGCTGAACTTGTTGAACGTGGTGTTCATCCCGCAATTATTTCTCATGGATTTCGACTTTGTGAGCCGATTATAGATGAGGTCCTTAACGAAATTGCGATTGAAGCCGGTGAAAATGAACGCCTTTCTGCTGTTTTGACTGCTTTATCGGGCAAAGGTGATGACGGGTTGAGAGAATGCCTTGCGAACCTTGCTCATGAGGCTGCAATATTGATTGGCACAGGCGATACTGAGCATTGCAGAATAATCACAGAATGTAGTGGGAATATACGAGATAGTGAATTAATCCAAGGTGTTGTTCTCCAAAAATCAAGTGTGCATCGAGAAATGCCAAATAGGCATTCAGGTGGTAGTATTCTTGTTCTCGATGGAGGGCTAGAAAGGAGAAAACCAGCAATTGAGGCCACTCTTAACATCACAAATTTAGGAGCATTGGATTCATTTAATGAAAGGGAACGTGCAGATTTACAGAAACGTGTTGATTCTCTAAGTAATGCTGGTATCGATTTGTTAATTACTCGTGATGGCATTGATGATGGAGCGCATATAATGTTAGCGAACGCTGGAATCATTGCATACCGGCGAGTTGAGAGGCCTGATATTGAGCATGTTTGCCGTGCTACAGGAGCGCGTCCTGTATATTCATTGGAAGATATTAATGGGGCAGATGTTGGGTCCTTTGATGCGCTACGCGAGGAAAAATGGCAAGGCACGAGTCATATGATCCTCATGGGGGCAAAAAAGCAAGGTGTTACTGTAGTTTTGCGCGGATCCACAGAAATGCGGTTGGAAGAGGCGCGACGTGCCTTCGATGATGCACTTGGAGTTGCAAGCCAATTGGTCGAAGAAACTCGCTTACTCCCAGGAGGGGGAGCAACACAAATTGCATTAGCGCGTAGACTTCGTAGATTTGCGGAAACTATTCCAGGAAGAGAACAAATGGCAATCGAGGCTTTTGCTGCTGCTCTTGAAGTAATTCCAAGAGTATTGGCTTCAAATGCTGGACTTGATCCGATTGACGAATTGCTACGAGCAACAGCAGCACAATCTGACTCAGGCTCTGCTTGGAAAGGACTTGATGTAAGAACGGGGATGATTGTAGACATGTCAGAAGCAGCTGTTACTGAACCAATTCGGATTACACGTCACTCTATCGTAGGTGCCACTGATGCTGCTATTTCAGTATTGAGAATTGATGACATTTTATGGGCCAAACAAGATGCTCAAGAACCTAATTGGAAAACTGAAGATGATTAGGATTTGATGTAAATCATGCATCAGAGTGGTTAATCTTAGCTGATGTAAGTCTATATCGACGAAGATTGTCGGCAATTTATGGCACGACTGAAATCAATGATGTTGGCACTCTTAATGCTGTCTTCATTAACTGCTGGCTGCCTTAAAGATGATTACTCGCCACCCCCCTCAGATGAGGAAGTTCATCCCAAAGGTGTTTTTGTAACCGGGCCGGATGGATTACCTGTTGATGTGGCACCATTACCACTAATTTTCAATTTCAGTGATGTTGGGGAGGATGGTCCAGAGCCAAGTATAGGTGTCACATCTAGTGGCTGTATTTTCTTTATTGCCATGGAGAAAGTTATGCGTTCCTGTGACCATGGAGAAACCTGGGAAGAAGTGCAATATGAGCCTGCATGTTCACCGACTACCAGTGACCCCTATGGTTGGGTTGACCCTATCACAGATAGAATTTTCAATGTGCAAATGATAGGTTTGGAAACATCGTGGATTTGCTGGAGTGATGATGATGGTGAAACTTGGGTCGGCAATCCACACGATTCAGGCACAACTCCAATCAATGATCACATCAAATTGGCAACCGGTCCTTGGACAGGCAGCGGTTATGGTATTCCCGGCTCCATCACGCAAGAAATAATCTACGAAACCGCGGTTTACTATTGCTACAACAAACTCGCAGGCATATTCTGTTTCACAAGTTTTGATGGTGGGGCTACATTTGAAGCAGGTGGCCAAATCTTTGGATTAGCCACCACCAACGGTGGCCTTCATGGGGCCATCACCTCAGCTCCAGACGGCACTGTTTACGTGACTCCTCGAGTCGAAACACCAACTGTCATCATATCGAAGGACAACGGTTTGACATGGTTTGAGCGCACGATGGGCACAGATGTAGGTACACCTTATCCACGCAAAAACTCAGAGGTTGCGACAGACACTGAATCCAATGCTTATCACGTTTGGACTGGACCCGGTGGGCCTAATGAAAATGGATCATTTAACGGTTACAATGGTGAAGGAATTTACATGTCGAGGAGTACTGATTCTGGAGATTCATGGGAATCGGACAGCATTCGCATTAGCCCCATCGACATTGTATCGTACGCATTCCCACAAATTGATGCTGGCGACCCTGGCAGAATTGCAATTACATACCTAGGGAGTGAGAATTCCGGCGAATTGGGACAACCCAACTTGGACGGTGCCGCTTGGGATGGAAATGCACACTATGCAAATTCAAACGTCAGTTACCACCTGTATGTTACTTACAGTTTGAACGCACTCGATGCGAACCCAGTGTTCCACACCATGCGAGCTTCTGCAGATCCAGTACAGGTCGGCAGCATTTGTTTGAACAGTGGTGACTGTCGCGACATCGGCGGTTCGAATCGCAACCTACTCGACTTCAATGATTTGCACATAGATAGTGATGGGAGAGTATACATTGCATTCGCTGATGGATGCACAGGTGAATGTGCTACTGGTAACAATTCGCAACCTGAAGATTCTCGAAGTAGGCGTGCTACAATGTGCTATCTTGGAAGTGGGCCTAGTCTGTATGAATCCGTTGGAATTCTCCCTGAATTTTCATGAGATTTAAGTTCAGGTGCGCACGCCGGAATTTGAATCCGGGTGGCATGGTTGGGAACCATACATCATAACCGCTAGATCACGTGCGCTTCATCAGAATCGACGCTTGCGATATTCGCGGGTGCAGTCGATTCCGGGGAATTGATCCTCTGATTCTCGATAAACTGTTTTCAAATTCTTAACAAAATTGTCATCATTGACGAGGAGAACAAAGTCACCGACCTCAGGGTCTTCTTCTGCATCCAGCCATCCGAGTACAATCTCCATTGTCATTCGTGCACCTTCTCGGTGAGGATAAGCGAAAATCCCCATTGAGAGAGGGGGGCAAACCATAGTTTCAACTTTACCAATTTGGTTAACTTGTTCGAATAATGAAGCATAAGATTGAGCAATTAATTCCCGACGGCCTTCATCTTGGCTGGGCCGCCTACAATCGGGTCCGACCACGTGAATTAGATGCTCACAAGGTAAATTGAAACCTTTCGTGGTTACTGCGTGCCCAACGGGGCAGGGTTGAAGGTTCTGAGCGCGTTGTTTTTTTGCAATTTCAAGGCAAGCCGCCCTCAATTCTTCTCCTGCCACATTATGCATTTTGGCATCTAATCCTTCACGGCCCGCAAGTCGGTTATTTGCACAAGTTACGCTGACTTGTGCCTCGTATTTTGTGAGGTCTCCTGCAATGACCCGCAATCGAGCATGACGGCAGTTGCGAGCGATGATTACCTCGGACATACTTTATGCGAGAGGGGGCGGAGGGATTTATGTCAATCGTCGAACCAATCTGGTGATTTAGACTAGACCATAAGTGTAGAGGCATTTCTCCGACATGGTGAAAAGTATGCGACAGGGGCGATAAGGTGTGCGTTCGCGAGTTTCTTACGCCCTCGTTCTGCTTTTCTTGTTGCAGATTTGGACTCCAGTATATTCAATCGAGCTTGATGCCCACTCTAGTGCGAGGCAATTTAACGCCAATGATGCTTGGAATGAGACAACATTCCGAGATATTGCTGTGCTTGAACCGTTTTCACACCAATCATTTGCAGATTATAGCGATGTAGCCATAATCATCAATAATCAAAGTGTGGAAAGTAAAATCATTGGAACTGCATTTGCACTATCCCGAAACATTCCTCCAGAGAGAATTTTACTATTGACGAATGAAAGCACACCATCGAGCGAAATTATCAATTCAAATCAATTTACAACATTCTTTGCCGATCCAATTTCCCAGATGATTAATACTCGAAACCTCACAAATTTGAACGTCCTAGTGACGACGAAGGGGGTCCCATTGGGCGTCAATGGTGGTACAAACTCACGGGCATCCTTTGATTCTGAATTGGCACTCATAAACGGACCTTATGCGTCATCTATCTTCGCTGATTTACATGTAAATTCAAACTATGGGTTGGCAGCTGGAAACGAAATGAAAGCCTTTGATCGAGACGAACAAGGATACTACCTTGTTAGCCGATTGACAGGATATGACGTAGAGACAGCATTAGGGTTAATTGCCAAAACCAACAACAGTATAGGGCAAAATGGTTTTTCCGTTCTCGATTTAGCCACTAACCGAAATGGTTCGGGATATAAATGGTGGAATGATTTGCTATATACAACGAATGAGACTCTAACGAATATGGGATTCCCTGTACATTTCAATCAAAATAGTACATTTGTTACCAATATGGAAAATGTCTCGATGTATGCTGCTTGGGGGAGTAACGATGGTTCTTGGGATGGCAATCACTTGGCGAATGCCGGATACGATACATCGGATGGTAGTTGGTCTACGGGGTCGCGATATTGGGATGGAGTCGCTCCTTCACTTTCGCCAGGAGAACAATGGTGGTGGGCCCGACAAACTGATACTAAAAGGAATGGGAATGCGGCAATGGAAGGGCGCCTTGAAGATGCGGCATGTGGTGCCAATGATGCGGCGACAACTCATGGTTTACTTGCAGAATATTTCGACAACAATGGTATCACATACAATATCAGTACGATGGTCAATCTCTCAGGGCGTACCCCTGACTTCGTTCGTCATGAGCCGAATATTGATTGGCCATCAACTCAAAATGCTTGGACTGGTTTGGATAGTCGGTTCCTTGAATATTGGAGTGCACGACATTCCGGAATTATCCACGTTCCAGCTGCCGGTAATTGGACATTCTACTTGCGCAGTGATGATGGTTCAAAGCTGTGGATAGATGATGTGGAAATTGTTGACAACCAAGGTCACCATTCCATGCGAGAAATATCAGGTTCCGTTTGGTTAGATTCTGGAGAACATACATTGAGAACAGAATTTTTTGAACACGGAGGGTATGCAGGTTTAGAACTAAAATGGGAAGGCCCAGGGGTTTCCAAACAAACAGTTCCAACCAATGTATTGACTCGCGGAAGTAGTTTCCCAGTCCGTGAATCTAGTTTGATTCATCATTGGGAATTCGATGAAAGTAGTGGTGATATTGCAAACGATTCTGTCGGTTCAGCACACCTCAATTTCACAGGGACCAATGGGAATCAATGGCGGACCTGTGTACTGGGAAATTGCGCTTTTTTTGATGGTATTGATGATGAAGCGAGAGTTGATGTCGCAGATTCAGTAACAGATTTTACCGTCAGTCTTTGGGTTCAAGCCAATCATTCAGGACAATCGATACATGCCTCTGCCATCGCAGTCAACGATGTGGCTGGTGACGATGATTCCTTCCAGATTCAAACTGGAGGAGGTAACCCCGGAGATTGGGAGTTATACCACAATAATTCGTACAGCTTCGGGACTGTCGACCCAACAGTATGGCAGCACCTCGTTACAACATTTGAGAATGACAGTGTCACACTCTACCTCGATGGTACAGAAATCATCAGTCAAAATGTGCCAAACGGGACTGTAAATAGCATTGAAATTTACAAATTTGGTGTAAACCGCGCAGGAAATACTCATTTTGCAGGAGTCATAGATGAGGTTCAAATTTGGGATTCAGCATTGACAAGTCAAGAAGTTGAGGACATACATGATGAAATTGTTTGGATTTGCCCTGGTTTCAATACTACCAACAATTCAGTAACCTATGTCGAACAAACTGTCACCATCATGGAGTCTGGAGATTCTCTCGATGCCAATCATGCTTGGATACTAGATGGTTATTCGATGAGAGAAGGTTGGGTCGAAGGTGACTGGTGGTTGGAAGTTGAAGCGTACGATGTAAATGGTACTTCTCTCTCCATCAATGTGTCCGATCGTCGGTCCTTTTCAGATGATTGGCAAAGTAGACAACTTCGCTTCCGCCCCGATATACAGGTGGCCAGTTTTTCTATCCGTCAAGTTGCAGAGTTTTCCGATGGGACTTACAATGGTTCTATTTTCTTTGATACTTTGAAACTCTATCCAATTAGACCACATTTCACTTGGTTGAATGGGAGTATTGCTGAAACAGCAGTGAGTACTGGTGGGCGTACATTCATGTTTAATTCCAGTTATGGACAAAGTTTGGTCGCCGACTTGCTCGAGGATGGTGTGTCGGGCGTCAAGGGTTATGTCTACGAGCCTTACCTTTCAGGAGTTTCCAATCCAGAGCAACTTCTCTCATGTTATGGAAATGGATTTACGATGTCAGAATGTTATGCTGCATCAAATGTCATGCTATCTTGGATGGGGACGGTCGTAGGAGATCCAAAGATGGCGGCATATTCGAACCGATTACATGATGTGAATATTTCAAACATCAGAGCCCCTGAAATTCTAAGCAAAGGTTTCAATGGTTCCGTGGAAGTTCTTCTAGAAAATTTAGCCCCAGCAGAAGCGATTGGACAAATTGAAGTTCGTGACAGACAAAACAATATTTTATTGGCCAACATTTCATTGACAATACCTGGGGGAAATGAAATCGGTAGCCGGTTAATATTACCAGTAAATATTACCCCAATTCGAACTGGGTTTGTCGAATTACTAGTACGCTGGATTCCCTCTGATACATCGTCTCCTGAACGAGTGACTACAAACAATCTAGGTATTTTGAATATTCAAATTAATGCTGTTCCTGAAATCACAGCAAGTAGTTGTTCTACAACACAAGTAACAAGAGGAGGCGTTGTAACTTGCGAGGTTCAAGTCGAAGACGACTTTGGAGTGATTCGTGGAAGCATGTTTTGGCAAATCAATGCTACTACATCTTCAGCAAATTGGACCGAAGTTAATGCAGGGGGTTTGGCATCAGATACACGTTGGATAGCAAGCATAACTATCCCTGCAAATATTACTCTAGGGTATGTGGATTTACATTGGACTGTTTTTGATGCTCAAAACTTATCTGATGAAATTTGGATTGAGAACGCATTTTCCATTTCAGATGCGCAAGCAACTTGGTATGGACCACATGTTCAGAATGTTGATCAATCACCATGGATAGGCATGAATAATCCACCATCCAATGCAATCGGTTGGATACGGGGGCAAACACATATATTATCGGCATGCGTTGTCGATTTAGACCACAATATCGAACTTGATTTGCCAATATTTCGCGTCAATGGGGATGAACTCCCACCTTCGTCTATTTCAGGGGTGTCGGGTAGTCAAACATGTTACCAAACATTGTGGGCACCCCCTGCTGGTGGTTCTTTAGATTCAGTTCACATCACTTTGTATTCAAAAGGGATTGAATGGAATAACCGAACACTCACTCCAATTGATTTGCCCCCAACAGCTGAAATAATCGATGTCGAATATCTCAATGGAGCAAATGATGAAATCGAAATCAGAATAATCGATGAAGATGATCCCAGTGCTATCTTTGAATTCGATGCAATGATTACTTGGCCTGGTTTAGAAATTCAACAGGCAATTGATGGACCTGTAACTGCACCTGCAGGTTTGCAACAAGGAGAGGCAACCATCCATGCTATGATTACCAATGGAGATTGGACTAATCTCTCTTGGGAATGGGCCCGGAGCGTATACCTTTTACCACCAGTGATTTCCACACCTATCATATGCAAAGAAAGCACGATAGTAAATCACCTAACAAGGGGAGTTGGAGGTTCTTATGTATGGGTTGGTGTCTCCGATGGGCGGCCAATTGATACCGGCGAAATAGAATTTTCAACCGATTCAAATCAAAACTTGATTGTCTCCTTTCCAATTGTCGAAAAATTGACTCCCCCTCCAACGTGCACCCCAGGTTCAATTGAAACCACTGAATATTATAGATTGATGATTTCTGAGGAGGCTGTCAAAAGTAATTCTCTCGGCGAATCTGAAATGCGTGTCATTTTACATGATATTGATGGGTATACTGGTTACTCTGATTTCAACAATATAGACATTAGGGGAGCTTCGCCGAAACTCAATTTTACACTAATTCCATCAAACATTACATCTGGTAAAGAAACTACTCTTGTAGTGAAAGTCAATGATGCAGATGGAAATGAGGGTACCGAATGTTCAGTTCTGTTATCAAATTCAGATGGAATTACACTAATTTCTGCTGTATATTATCCTGCTGAAAATGGAGAATGGAACAATACTTGGATTCCACCAGGGCGAGATGCTGGAAATTACACATTGCAATTTGCGTGTCTAGATATTTCTGGATTGGATGCAAAGGAAGAAATTATCTTGCAAGTAGCCCAAGGTACTACTGTTCCAACAGGGGAAAATAACACAGGTAAGTCAGCCGATTTGGAATCACAATTTTTGAGTACACAAATGATCATTGCGATTGTCATTCTGATTGCATTGTTTCTAATTGTATCAAGCTTATTGTTTACAAAAAAGGATGGGGCTGAATTTGAAGATATTGAAGAGGAATTGAGCGAGGATGCTTGGTCACGAAATGCCGGAGAAGTAAGTGATGATATTCTTCTTGAAATGGCTGGTATTTCAAATGAAAAAAGTGATTTAATGAATGAATCAATTTCCGATTGGTCTGACAATGAACTTCTTGCTGCAGGTTGGACGCGGAAGCAAATTGATTCGTATCGAGAGGAAGAATAGCAAATGTTTGAAGAATGATTACATCGTCATAGTGATGATTCAGATGGCAATTGGATATGTTTTGATCAATGTCAGCCCCGGAAAAGAGCTTGAAGTATACCAGATTGCAAGTAACATTGATGCAGTGAAAGATGCTACTCTTTTATTTGGTGATTACGACATCATTCTCAAATTGGAATCTGAAAGCTTAGGGGATATTGCAGGAGTGGTTGTAGAAAAGATTCGACAAATAGAAGGAGTAACTGAAACAAAAACTCTTGCTGGTGCTGATATTTGAAATTGTAAAATCGATACAAACCCATTACGAGATAAAGTTATACGGGGTTTGGTATTAGGAATTCCATGGCAACATACTCACAGAGCAGATTTTGGGCACTTTTCACATTCAAATGGCTACCAACCCTCATCTTCCCCAGTAAGATGTCTGTATCAACAAATACAGTGGAATTTTTCAAGCGTCGTGGAGTGATTCTTTTTTGGCTTGTTGACGAAGAGCGAATGTCTGGGAAACAGATTTCTTCCGTTCGCGTAAAGAAAGGTATTTTTTGGGATACTGTTTCTATTGATACCACTGGTGGTTCTAATGTTCTTGAACTTAAGGGCATGAAGAAGAGTACATCAAATAAACTTCGGGACGAGATTCAGAACGTCATCATGAATCATTGATTCCCATGCAAGTCCAACCTTCTGGTATTGCGATACAAGATAGTGTCGTTGGAGGGGATCTCCATACAGGTAATGTCGTTCACAACCATTACCATTTAGTTCAAAAAAATCCTCGTGATGATGATGCCAAAATAATTCAACCAGTGGGCTGTGCATCATCAGGCCAATTAGAAGAAAGGCAATTATCGGATGCATATTTGCTTTGGTTTTTGTTCGGTTTGTTAGGTGGGCACAGATTTTATCTTAGAGATTTTACAGGTGGTTTTCTTTATTTCTTTACAATTGGATTTTTTGGAATAGGCTGGTTCGTAGATGCTTTTCGATTACCAAGCCTAGTCCAATCCTCTAACAATGATCTCAGTATCCAGTCCCATCACCCTTGAGTGAAAATGCGCTAGTTTTTCTTATTCCGTTTCCAAAAAAACCTCTAAAAGAGGGGTTGCTCAGAAGTCAATGTACAGCAGTGGTAACCGAAAAAAACTACCAATTGGGGCGCAGTGATGCGTTTTTTAGACGGAAACATTAAGACCCGTTGTAAAATCGTGCTAAGCAGAGGTGTAACCTCATGGGAGAAAAGAAATACTTCGTCCTGATGAAGGGCGGTAAGGACACAAGCCAGGTCTTCGCAAGCCGACAACCACGTGGTGCGGCATTGAAGGCGGCCACTCGTGGCACAACAGACATACATCTGCGTGAGCGCGGTACAAAGCGCGTACACGTGTTTAACGGATGGACTGAAATGGTTGACCCTCCGGCATCTGCGCCGGCATGGCTCAAAGGCAAGGGTAAAATCAAGAAGGCTAACGTGAAGAAACTTCGCGTTGACCATCTCTGATCAATTAATGCGAACCTGACTTAATCAAACACAAGATGACACACGGGCTCGGATGAGGCGTTAATGCGCCTCATTCGAGTCTTTTTTTGTTTCAAATAGCCGATTTGATTACTTCCGTAGCCCGAGTTTCTTTGCAATTATGGCAACTGGGTCGTAATATTCAGTGACTACGCGTTCCTTGAGGGGAATTATTGCATTGTCAGTGATGTTGATTCCAGCTGGACAAACTTCAGTACAGCAACGTGTAATATTGCAATATCCCAAACCATAGTCATCCTTAATCATACTAATTCTGTCATCTTCATCCATTGGATGCATCTCAAGATTCGCAAGTCGGACGAAGAATCTAGGGCCTGCAAATTCATCGAATAATTGGTGCTCTCGCATTACGTGGCATGTGTTGACACAAAGCATGCATTCGATACATGCTCTGAATTCCTGCACTCGATCCGCTTCATTTTGATTGAATGCCCAATCCATTTCTTCTGGCCCCTTCAATGGAGGGATTGTTTTGTTGAGGTCGTACGCCCATCCAATATCAGTCACCAAATCCTTCGTTAGAGGGAATGCCTGCATTGGTTTGACAACAACAGGTTGACCTTCAGGAGTTTCCTCCATGATATCTTCCATCCTTGTCATACACATTAGACGGGGTTTTCCGTTGACTTCAGCACCACAAGAACCACACTTTCCAGCCTTACAATTCCATCTACAAGACATATCAGGAGCATGTTCAGCTTGGATGCTATGAATGACATCTAGTACGACCATCCCTTCATCCATGTCAACAGTGTAGTCTACCATCTGCCCCGTTGGAACACCATCTTCGTTTGGCTCACCTCGGAAGACTCGGAAAGTAACATCTTCAGTCATTTTCACTCCTCCTCATGCAAGTCTGCCGCATCAAGCAATTTCTTTAGTCGTTCAGGAATTGGTGGATACGAGACGTGTGATAGATTCATCTCACCGTTATCATCCATCACAATCACACTGTTGATATTACCCCACTTTCCATGGTCTGGAACTGGGAAATCAAGTCGTGTGTGCCCCCCCCTACTTTCTTCACGAGACAGTGCTGCCATAGCACACATCTTGCTGATGTCAATCATTGCTCCAATTTCTAATGCCTGATGCCAGCCAGGGTTGTAAATTCTAGTGCCGCCTGGAGATGTACTGATTTCTCGATCTCTAAAACTCTCCAACTCTACAAGTGCTTCCTGAAGTTGCCCACCATCGCGAATAATTCCCACCTTCAATTGCATCAATTCGCGCAGATCTTGGACTACCTTTGCTGGGTTTTCTCCACCTTTTCTTTTCAGTGGGGCAAGAGTTTGTTCAATTGCCTCATTAATTTCCTTAGAATCTATGTCTAGATACTCTTTGATTTCAACAGCAGCAGCAGCAGCATATTCACCAGCTCGCTTTCCAAATGTTATGAGATCTGACAATGAATTTCCACCAAGTCGATTTGCACCATGCAAACCTGTGGCAGCTTCACCTGCGGCATAAAGACCCGGGATTGTAGACTCCTGTGTTTCAGGATTTACTTTGACTCCCCCCATCACATAATGTGCAGTCGGACCCACTTCCATTGGTTCCTTGGTAATATCCACTGCTGCAAGTTCCATGAATTGATGATACATTCCTGGTAATTTCTTCTTAACCTGTTCTTCAGGTCTCCAAGAAATGTTGAGATATGCACCTCCATGAATGGATGCTCGTCCTGCTTCTCTTTCAGAATTAATCGCTTTTGCCACCACGTCGCGAGTTAACAATTCAGGGGGGCGGCGGGCTGTTGGAGTTTCATCCGCAACAATAGACTGTACCCAATCCATCGCTTCTGCTTCTGTATCTGCAAACTCCTCGCGATACATTTCAGGGACATAATCAAACATGAAACGCTTGCCTTCAGAATTAGTCAGCATTCCACCTTCTCCCCGTACACCCTCAGTAACCAGAATTCCTTTCACCGATGGTGGCCATATCATTCCAGTTGGATGAAATTGAACAAATTCCATATCGCCCATCTCTGCTCCAGCCCAATATGCTAGAGCATGCCCTTCTCCGGTATATTCCCACGAACCAGAGCAGACTGCCCAGCACCGAGTAATTCCACCTGTTGCAAGAATTGTTGTTTTTGCCTTGAATACATGGAGGGAGCCATCAACGCGATTATAGGCAAAACAACCTGACAAACGGCCGTTTGTTTTGAATAAGTGACGTACAGTATATTCCATAAAAACCTCCATCCCAGTATGGATTCCACGTTCTTGTAATGTTCGAATCAACTCGAGACCAGTTGCATCTCCAATATGTGCTAATCTTGGATAAGTATGCCCTCCAAAATTTCGTTGATTGGTTAGTCCACTGGGTGTTCGATCAAATATAGCACCCCATTGCTCAAGTTCTCTAATCCGATCTGGTGATTCCTTGGCATGGTATTCAGCCATCCTCCAGTCTCCAAGATATTTCCCTCCCTTCATCGTATCTCGGAAATGAGTTTCCCATGAATCTCGCGGATCTTTGTTCCCTAAGGCTGCCGCAGCCCCTCCTTCTGCCATTACTGTGTGTGCCTTCCCCAGCATGGATTTACAAATCACTGCCACAGATGCGCCTTTTTTTGTAGCTTCAATCGCAGCACGTAGACCTGCTCCTCCAGCACCTATGACAACAACATCGTACTCATGGGTTGTATACTTCTCACTCATTTCAGGCCCCTCCTAAAAGGACCGCATCGGTCCACCAACCCATGGTACATGCATAGATGTAAAAATCTGCAAACATTACCCAAAATAAGGAGTATAAAGCCCAATCTTTGTGATGCTCATTCAATTTCGTGCTAAAGTTCCACAATTTGTATTTCAATCTAGCTATGGGTGTTGAAGTCCAATCATTTGAGCCCCCACCTATGATATGACGAAATGCATGGCAGCCAAGAGTATACCCTGTCAACATTAGGACATTTAATGCTAAAACAAGAGTACCCACAGAAATAACCCATGTCCCACCATCATGGCGTGCTGCAAGATAAACATCCCAAGAAAGAAGTGGTAAATAGGCTAAAGCGGCATACATGAAATATCGATGTAAATTTTGGACTACTAATAACCCAGTTTCACCCTTGTAAGCATTCCATGGTTTGCTAACTGCACATGCAGTAGGGTGTTGGAAAAAAACACGATAGTATGCTTTACGATAGTAATAGCAAGTTCCACGAAATCCGGCTGGGAAAATCAGAATAAACATTGCAGGAGACATCCACCACATCCATTCAGGTATGGGTCCACCCAAAGTTCCCTCACCTGGAAGAATGAGCGGACTAAAAAGTGGAGAAAGAATGTGGCTGCCCTCTTCTATCGCCATTGTCCCTGCCGAACCACCTTGATTTCCCGACAAACCAAATTCAGAGAATATCCAAAAATCGGCTTCCATAAATCCACGCCAAGTAGCATAGATAATCATTATTCCAAGATAAAATACCATTGCAGTAGGGCCCTTCCACCAAGCATCAATGCGATCTGTTTTCCCAAAACCTTTCTTCATCGGAAGAGGAATATTCTCGGCCACAAGTACCACTGTTGACCAAGGCCCCTCGCCCACCATCCATATATGTTCGCTGAACCCCATAGGGGTTCATATCACATCACTTATACGCGCCTCTATGGATTTCATTGATGATGTACTGAGCATCTGCCTCGCTTGTGGCTATATGCCGGGAGCCTTCATTCCAGGAATGGAATGCCCACAATGTGGAGAGACCATCTTGTAACAGAGTATTTGATAACCGGGGCCGTTGCGGTAAGGACATGGATGATGTACGGAAGAAGACACTAGCTTTTTGTTTAGTTCTGGCAATTCTAATGCCGGGTTGCTTGAATAATTCAGATGATAATGCAGTTGAAGAAGATAATCAATTGTTAGATAATGGCATCGTTGAAACACCTGTTGCAGTACCACAAACCGATGGTTGCGACAACCTAAACCCAACCCATTGTATGCTGCCCTTCCCATCAGATGCATTTCTAGATGCTGACAACACAACTGAAACTGGAATGAGGGTTAACTATGCAACAAATACTCTTCCAACATCAGGATTTGGCCATATTCCAGATATCCCTTCACTGAATCTGCTAGACGGGATGAGTCCATCAACTCAAATAATGACCGCTTTTTCTTCAAAAGCAAATCTAACGGGAGTTGCAGACCAACACACAGTCTCTCTATCTCTTGAAGATGGACATGCTACAATTCTTCTGAACCTTGACACCAATCAAAGGGTTGCACACTGGGTCGAAAATGATGCAAGGCAAACAGATAATACGAAAACAATACTATTTATTCGAACCATGGAACCACTAGAACCCAACACGAAATATGGTGTAGGAATCTCAAATTTGAATGTCGAATCATCATTGGCCTTTCAGGCTGTTCTAGATAATTTATCTACTGATGCTCCAGACATAGAATCTAGAAAAGAGTCGATGACTACATTACTCACTGCTTTAGATTCAAATGGTCATAATCGAAGCGGATTGAAAGCAGCATGGGCATTCCATACGGCATCGATTAATTCAATTTTGGGCGGAATGTTGCATATGCGCTCAGATGCATTAACAAGATTAGGAGATGATGGAATTGCCTGTAATGTAACAACTGTAGAAGATGATTGGCACGATAATGGGAAAGGATTCAGGCTCATCGGTGGAACTTACACAGTTCCTAGTTATCGAACACCAGCAAACAACGCAGTGTCCATGATTGACCGTGATGAAAATGGGATGCCACAATTTGTAGGATATGAGGAGATACCATTTACAATGGCCATACCTCAAACTCTCGCTAACCAAAGTAAATCAGGGCCGCTTGTGGTTTTCGGTCACGGTTTCCTTGGATGGGGGGAGATTTACATCAGAGAACTTGTTGTTGATTGGGCAGATGAATACGAAGTTGTCTTCGTCGGCACTGATATCACAGGGTGGGCAAATCAGGATGTCGACACCATTGGTTTAGGCCTTTTCAATGCAAGTTATTTCCAGCATCAGTCTGATCAGTTACAACAAATGCTGGTTAATCAAATGGCATTGGCTAGAACCTTCAAAGGAGTCTGCTCTGACCTACAAGAAATGTATCATAATAATACAAACCTAGTTGATAGTTCTGACATCAATTACATGGGTTATTCGTTAGGAGGGGTTTACGGTTCGAGTATCGCTGCATTCTCTCCCGACATCGACAGAGCAGCTCTTTGGGTGGGAGCCACCGGTTTCTCATCAATGATTGAGCGCTCTACAAATTATGCTAGCTTTGGGGATAGTTTTGCCGTTGAAAATGCTTACCCTGAGAGGAATGATCGCGCTCTATTAATTGCACTATGCCAGCATATTTGGGATCCTTCCGATGGTGACGTGTGGCTTCGGTTTACGGATGAAGGGTATGGAAATACTATCGATCCATATCGTATTTTCTCAATAATTTCAGTAAATGATGCCCAAGTACCTGGTCTTTCATCGGACCGTGCTGCCAGAGTAGCAAATGCATCTGTACTCGATTCTTCTGCAAGATTACCATGGGGAATTCCAACTGCAGCAGGCCCTATTGAAAGTGGTTCTATCATTGTATATTGGGATGGTAATTATCCAGCAATGCCTGAAGATAATTCCCCGCCACCTACGAGTGATTCAGGATTAGCACATAACAAAATTGCACCAATTATTGGTGTCAATGTAATGGTTGAGGCTTTCTTGAATGAAGGAATCGTCCCAGACACGTGTGATGGTGTTTGCACTTTCGATGAAGAAACTGATTCTGCCGATATTTGATTATTACTTGAACTTCGGTTTACGTATTTCATCAAACCATGTCTCCATCCCGTTCCAATCGGGATTGATGCCCATATCTGCACAAATCAATTTACTACTTATTCGTCCACTTTCCAGAATCGTTGGAAGGCCGCTTCCAGGATGTGTGCCTCCACCAACCAAGTAAAGGCCTTCAAATTCTTCAAAGCGATTTTGAGGACGTTTCCACAACATTTGATCTAAACCATGAGCCAAATTGAACACTGCGCCTTTGTAGACATCTCGATTCCCCCAATCATCTGGTGTCACAATTGTTTCAGAAACAATGTGCTCTTTTACATCTTCAAACCCTAGCTTAGGCAACTGTGAAATGATTAAATCTCTAAACTTAACTTTTATTTCATCCCAATCTACAGATTCGTGCATATGTGTTACTGGGACCAATATATACAATGTTGAGCAACCTTTTGGGGCCAGTTCTGGATCCGTAATGCATGCATTTTGGACATAGAAAGATGGGTCGTCCCATGTAACTCTATGTTTCACAATATCTTCTAAATTATTCTGATATTCTGACGATGCATAAATTTGGTGATGAGGGGTGTCATATTTATTATCAAGACCCAAATATAACATAAAAGTAGAACAGGAATAAGATTTCTTTTCCAACTTTTTGTTAGACCACTTTTTCCTCATTTTATCTGGTACCAATGCTTTCATTCCCGATGCGAAATCAGCATTCATAACAACACAGTCCGACTTATAATTTCCTTTGGGTGTTCTAACCCCCACTACTTTTTTATTTTCAAAAAGAAGTTCTTCAACTGCTTCAGATAATCTAATTTCAACCCCCATTTCTAAAGCGATTTCTGCCATCTTTTCAGTAATTTTTCCTAATCCTCCCTTCGGATGAAAAATACCATACTCATATTCAAGATATGCCAAAATTGTGAACAAGCTAGGGGCATGGAATGGACTCATTCCCAGATATTTGGTCTGAAATGACATTGCCAATTGCATCCGTTCATCTTTGAATGATTTGGATAAGTCACTTGCAACTGATCGCCATGGACGTAAAACCCGTGATACTCTAAATGCACGTTTACTAAAAATATCCCAAACACTTTTCCAAGGAGTATTGAGGCATTTTTTTGACATCTCTAACTTACGACGATTATCTCTGATATATCGGCGGAATCCTTCCGCGTCTTTTTCCCCGCATAATTCACGTATCTGTTCAACCATATGTTCAACGTCGGTGGTCGCATCAATACATCCACCTTGCCCAAATATCAATCGATAATTTGGATCAAGTCTAATCAAATCCAATTCATTATGGGCATCAAGCCCGATTGCTTGAAATATTTCTTCCACAACTTCAGGGTAATGAAAAAATGTAGGCCCTGTGTCGAATGTATATCCATCTTTAGTGAAAAGTTTAGTTCGACCTCCCACTTTGTTGGACTTCTCAATAATCTGAACATTTAATCCTGCTTTAGCGAGAAGA
This sequence comes from Candidatus Thalassarchaeaceae archaeon, assembly GCA_030747675.1. Taxonomy (GTDB): domain Archaea; phylum Thermoplasmatota; class Poseidoniia; order Poseidoniales; family Thalassarchaeaceae; genus MGIIb-P. The sequence continues at coordinate 41,483 of JASLKH010000035.1, forward strand.
AGTGCACTGGCCAAACCTCCTGGTCCGGCTCCAACAATCAGTACATTTGTCTCTGAATCACTCATTCAATTCACTCCCACGGTCCGTATGTTCTTCTCGAAGTACAATACATACTTCAATATGACCAAGTCGCGTCAAGAACAATCAAACCTAAGTGCTGTACATTTGGCGACAAAATGAGGACACAGGTGTTTTGATGCGTCAATTCAAATGGCAAACTGAAACAACTTGTCCCAAAGATGTGACATTTGCATGGTTTGAACATCGTGGCTCATTTCGAAGACTTATGCCTCCTTGGGAGGTCGCTGAAGAAATAAAAGCAGACAATACTCTGGAAGTTGGGTCACAGAGGGTTTTCCGATTTCCAATGGGTCCAATCAAGATGACTTGGGTTGCTGAGCATACCTCTTATGACCCCCCACACCACTTTACAGACAAAATGGTGAAAGGACCATTTCGTTACTGGTGTCATAATCATACTCTTACTGAAGCCAATGGTGTTACTACTGTGACAGATGAAGTCACCTATCAAGTTCCATTTCGCAGTTTAGGGCATCTTATTGCAGGTAGAAGTATTCGAAAACGATTAGCACGCATGTTTCATGCTAGAGAATTACGGTTACGAAGAGATCTCAAAAGACATATGGAATTTTCAGATTTTTCTAGGAAACGCATCCTCATTGCAGGGTCTTCGGGCCTAATTGGAACTCAACTTTCTGCTTTTTTGGACACTGGAGGACATGATGTTTGGAAATTGGTGAGGAGAGACCCACTTTTTGAAAATAAGGAAATATTCTGGAACCCGAATCAGGGCGAAATTAATTCATCAGATATCGAAGGATTTGATGTGATTATCCATTTAGGTGGGGAAGGTATTGGTGACAAAAGGTGGAGTCAAAAAAGAAAACAGGCTATCTTGGATAGTAGAGTCAATAGTACCATCCTTTTGGCAAAAACAATGTCTAGAATAGACAAAAAACCTGATTTATTCATTATCGCTAACGCCATAGGTTGGTATGGGGATAGAAAAGATGAGATATTGGATGAAAGTAGTGAAAACGGTGAGGGTTTTTTACCTGAAATTTGTAAAAAATGGGAAGAAAGTTCGAAACATGTTGAAGGTACAGGGATTCGAAAAATTCATCTCCGCACAGGAATTGTTCTTGATGCCACGGGTGGGGCTTTAGCGAAAATGCTACTACCAGCCAAACTAGGAATTGGAGGTCCAATTGGAAGGGGGAAACAATGGATGTCTTGGATTTCAATGGATGATCAAATATATGCAATAAACCATCTTTTGATGATGTCGAATACTGAAGGTGTGTACAACCTTGTTTCACCAAATCCTATCCAGCAGAAATTTTTCGCTAGAACTCTTGGCAATGTATTACGGCGACCTGCATTCATCCCAACCCCACCACTTGCTATTCGGGTACTGTATGGACAAATGGGGGTATCTCTGACGACAGAAAGTCAAAGGGTATTACCAAAACGCTTGATTGAAAGCGGATATAACTTTGAACATGATGACCTTAAAATTGCACTTCAAGACAGTTTAGGGAAATGGAAACTGTAAATTTACCATGGGTACTTAGCTACCCAAATAATACCATCATTTCCAATAACTTGTATTGATAGCATTGCAGCACCCATGACTGGCCAGATAGCATCTTTTTCCAAACCTTGTTGATGGGCATTCCATGCAAGTAAACCAAGTAATATATTTCCTAGACAGACTAACCATAGGGTACCAATCACTACCCATTTTGACCAATCAGCATCCGTACGTATGTGCAATGATGTTGACTCAAGCCATAGCATTGAAGGAATAAGCACGAGTGAAAATGCAATCAAAAGACGACCGTGGCCTCCTGAATCTCTATTTGACCCCCATGGCCATTGGATTTGATCTACTGTTGCTGTATCCCAGCGATAAAGAAAGAACCACCACATCACAAGGAAACCTGCCGCAGATACAAACATGCAAGTGACATTCAACGGTCTCCAAGATTCTGGAATACCACCCCACAATTGATTCGGATCATTCATTCGATATATTCCAACAACATACGAAACTAGGACTAATGGACCTAATATGTACACTGCAAGTCGAACTGTTTCTCGAGATATTTCCAAAATATCGCCTCAGGCTAACGTGGTATAATCTACTTCAGCCTCTTCGATTTCAATTTCATCTACATCCATTTGAGCTAATTGTAATTTACCAGATAATTCATCATTAACTGCATGCCAATACGAATATGCTTCAATCACCCAAATTCCTGATTCTCGGGTGCCATTTCCTGAGCCTTTAACTCCTCCAAAGGGTAGATGTGCTTCTGCACCAGTAGTTGAGTTGTTTATTCCAGTCATTCCAGCCTTAATGCCACTCTTGAATTGGTATGCTTCTAATCGATCATTTGTATAACAAGCACTTGAGAGACCGTAGGGGCTAGCATTTGCTAAATGTAGCCCATGTTCAAATGATTCAGTACGCACAATTGTCACCACTGGACCAAAGATTTCCTCGTGGAAGCATTCCATGTCTTCAGTGACATCAACATATACATGAGGCCACATGTAAACTCCTTCAGATGCATCTCCCAAGAATCCCGACGGTTTGTTTTCATTGGTGATTCTACCATTTCCGAATATTTTACGGGCACCGCTTGATTCACACATTTCTAAACCATTCAAGAAATCGGACGCATATTTCTCCGATAACATTGGTCCGTAAAGAACGTCGTCATTACGCATAGAATCACCAATTGAGGTGGATTCTACCTTAGCCATGAACTTCGTCATAAATTCATCATAAACATCATTGTGAATAATCAAATTTCCTAAACTAGTACAACGTTGACCTGCTGTTCCAAATGCAGCCCAATATGCACCTTCAACTGCATTCTCAATATTTGCGGAAGGCATGACTACAAGTGGGTTTTTACCTCCAAGTTCAAGAGAACATGAAACCAAGTTTCTGCCACATGTTTCACCAATCATTTTGCCCACAGCAGTTGATCCTGTGAATGAAATTTTGTTTACCATCCCCTTGTCTACTGCATTCACCAAGTGTTGTCCAGCCCCACTTCCTTTACCATGGATTAAGTTGACTACTCCATCTGGTAAACCAGATTCATGCATAATTCGAGCTAAAATAAATGATAACAGAGGTGCATCTTGTGGTGATTTCCAAACACACGTGTTTCCACACATAATTGCTGGAATCATTTTCCAAAAAGGTACTGCTGCTGGGAAATTGCATGCATTAATAATGCCACAAACACCCAGTGGTCTTCGATAAGTGAATAATTCTTTATTTGGTAATTCAGAATTGACAGTTTGCCCATAAAGACGACGGCCTTCCGACTGGAAAAACAAACATGTGTCAATCGCTTCTTGAACTGAACCTGCGCTTTCTTTCAGAGTTTTACCAATTTCACGAGTTTCGATTGCAACAATAGCATCTTTGTGCTCCATTAGTAGCCGCCCCATATTTCCAATAATCTGACCTCGAGTTGGAGCTGGGGTATTCGACCAATTGCTGAATGCATCACGTGCGGCCCTAAGTGCATCGTGTACGTCATCCTCAGTAGAAAGAGGGAATTCGCCAACACAGTCTTGTAACCAAGCAGGATTAATTGATTTGAAGGTTGAACCATCACTGGCTTGCTTCAATTGTCCATTAATGATATTCCATCCCCGAACGGACGGACTACCATTCGGATTTACGATGTTGAGATGCTCAATGCCTGCTTCAAGGACGTGTGTCATGGTACTTCGACTCACTTCCCCACCATCAAACCTCGCTTTTCGGCGCCAGAAAAGTACCTCTGGGATTGGACTCCAACAGAGAATTCCAACTGGTGGGGTTTTAGATGGTCAAGTGAATCGGCGTTTTGTCTGGAGACTTGAATATGGCAGATGATGACGACAAAACACTTCCACTAAGAGTGGCAAAAGCAATACCAAGCGATGTGGGTCATGGGCGTGCACGTGTGCCTTTTGACAACGATTTAAACCTGAAACCTGGAGATGTTATCGAAATTAATGGTGAACAAAGTACTGCGGCAATTGTCTGGAGGTGTCGGCCGGAAGATGCGAATTTAGGTGTAATAAGAATTGATGGCATTATTAGAAAGAATGCTGGGGTTAGTTTAGGGGACAAAGTTACTGTTAGAAAAGTCGAAACAAAACCTTGTACTAGATTAATCCTATCTCCTGTAATGGCAAAGAAGCAGACCGTTCGTTTTGGGCCTGGAATTGAAGGATTTGCTCGCAGAGGCCTCAACAAAAGACCTGTGGTTGCTGGTGATCGAATCTTTATCCCTGGTATGACTCTCTTTGCTGAGGCATTGCCATTTGCCATTGTTTCTACGGTGCCTAAGGGCATTGTGCAAGTATTACCTGATACTGAAATAGTCATCAAAGAGGAAGTTTTTGATGAAGAAGATGGAGGGGATGTTTCTTCGATAATGTACGAAGATATAGGTGGCCTAGGTAATCAATTACAGAAAGTACGAGAAATGATAGAATTACCACTAAAGCACCCAATTCTGTTCCGCCGGTTAGGAATAGACCCTCCAAAGGGAGTCTTACTCCACGGCCCCCCTGGGACTGGAAAAACAATGATTGCAAAAGCGGTCGCAAATGAAACGAATGCCCATTTCACAAGTATTAATGGGCCCGAAATTATATCCAAATATTATGGTGAATCAGAGAAACAATTACGTGAAATTTTTGATAATGCTTCCAACAATGCACCTGCAGTTATTTTCATTGATGAGCTTGATAGTATCGCACCAAAACGAGAAGATGTTTCAGGGGAAGTTGAACGACGTGTTGTCGCTCAATTACTCACTCTAATGGATGGAATGCAAGGTCGAGATAATGTCGTTGTTATTGGAGCAACAAATCGACCTGATGCTATCGACCAAGCTCTACGTAGACCTGGTCGATTTGATCGCGAACTGGAAATTGGAGTTCCCGATAAAAATGGACGCAGAGAAATTGTCAACATTCACACTAGAGGTATGCCTATTGCTGATGATTTTGATATGGAATGGATTCTAGAAAACTCATATGGTTTTGTTGGTGCTGATGTTTCTGCACTTACTAGAGAAGCTGCAATGAAAGCATTGCGACGATATTTACCTGATATAGACTTAGATCAAGATGAAATTCCTCCTGAAGTTCTTGAGAAAATGGAAGTTCAAATGGATGATTTCAAACTTGCAATACGCGAAATTGAACCAAGCGCATTGCGTGAAATTTATGTTGAAGTTCCGGAAGTTTCTTGGGCAGATGTTGGTGGCTTAGAAGAAGTTAAAGAACGCTTGAAGGAGTCTGTTGAATGGCCACTCACAATGCCAGATAGATTCGAACATTTCGGAATAAAACCACCCCGTGGAATTGTTCTATTCGGTGCACCTGGTACTGGAAAAACGTTGATTGCGAAAGCAATTGCAAATGAAGCAAAAGCCAATTTCATTACCATAAAAGGGCCTGAATTAATTTCCAAATGGGTTGGTGAGTCCGAACGAGCCGTTCGAGAAGTCTTCAAGAAAGCGAAGCAAGCAAGTCCCTCTATCATATTCCTAGACGAATTTGAATCAATAGCAGGAGTTAGGTCACAAAGCAGTGGAGAAGGGTCTGATGTTTCAAATCGTGTTGTAAATCAAATGCTATCCAGTATGGATGGTGTCGAATCAATGGAAGGAGTGATTGTTATTGCTGCTACTAACCGTCCTGAAATGATTGACCCCGCGCTGCTCCGAAGTGGCCGCTTTGAACGAGTATTGCACATTCCACCCCCTGACCACTCCAGTTTGAAAGAAATTCTAAAAATACATTCAAAGGACATGCCACTCGGGAAATTTGAACTCGATAATTTGACTGATAAAATGACTAATTTCACAGGCGCCGATGTTGAAGCTGTTTGCAGGGAAGCCGCTTTAATTGCAATGCGGGCAGAAAGAAAGACTGTTTCAAAGAAACATTTCGAAGAAGCAATTGGACGTGTACGTCCAACTATAACCCCTGAAATGCTCGAGTATTATGGCAAATTAGAATCTAGACTTACAAGTGGACTAGATAGTATTCGTAGAAAAACAGATACTCTAGCCGGAATAGAAAGTGTGTGAGGTGAACAAGATGCCTGCGGCTTTTAGTACTGAATTATCTGGCCGTAGAGTACTAGATCGACGTGGTGATTTGATTGGAAAAATCGTCGATTTAGTTGTTGACGAAGCAACTGGGAATATATTGGGAATGCTGTTAAATCTTGATACTGGTTTGGATTCAAACCTGTTGCCATGGCCTAAACATGGAGACTATCTTCTCATTCCGACAGAAGAAATTGAGAGTGTAGATGAAGATATTCATATCGCTCGTTAACCCGCCCGTAGGGCGGGATGCAATAGCCACCCATCACCACGCAACGGTCTTAAGGCTCGGTTCGGCGTCTTCCCCGTGCACATCGGACTCGATGTGGAGAGGTATCTGTAAATGAATCTCCCTAATATCGACCTCAAAACCGTATTGCGGTCAAAGAAAGTGAGGCGCAGTGGCCTGACTTTGGCATTTTACTTAGTTCTGGCTTTGCTCTTGTATAGTATTGTCAGTTCGTACCTAGTCGATGGTGAACCACACCTTTCCGCATACGATGATGACTGGGACGACTTGTCCACTTTCAGAAATGATTTGATAGATATGGGAGTTGAAACTGGAAGTCTTGTTTCTTCTGCTGTTTTACTTGAAGAAATTGATAATCCGGAGGATACTGTATTTGTCATAACCGGAGTTGAACAGGATACAATTTCACTTCCGAGGTTTACAGGAGATACTGATGTGGTTCAATGGCAAGAATCTGAAGGATATACAACAACTGAAATTGAATCTATCTTTTCCTTTGTAGCAAAAGGTGGAACAATTATTGTCATGGATGATTTTGGTTGGTCTGGTGCACTTGCCGAAGCCTTTGGTCTACAATACAGTGGACACAGATTGTACGATGCTGAATCTTGGGCACGAGAACTGGATCACAATTATATTTGGATGAATGTGACTGACCCTTACACATACACAACAATGGATATGTCGTCACAACACCCTTGTTTCTCAGACTCCGATGGTGATGGAATTATAGATAGATTAGATAATCTCCCCAATAATCCCACAAACCCACAACAAATCACAGAAAGTGATGCCGGACTATGTGCACACCATTTAGAACAAAATGGAGATTGGAATTTTTCAACAAATTATAATGTTCTTCTCAACAGTCCATCTGCATTTGACAAGGATGCTGCAGAATTACAAACACAACGTCGATATGCAATAGGAACTTCTAGTCAAGATTCCTATCTTGATTCAAATAATGACGGTAACCTAACTGTAGGATTTGAAGGCGGTGGAGTGGAGAGTGATGAACAAGGACCTTTCACAATGGCTGTCAAAGTTTGTCAAAATGTGGATTGTGAGGAAAATGGGGGCATGCCAATGGGTCGAGCAATTTTCGTCACAGATGGTTCCGCTCTAATCAATGTCATTTATGATCACGATGATGCAAATGAGGGCGACTATGGCAGTCTTGATGGAAAAGAAATTCCACTGAATGACAACCGGAAATGGATGCTAGACATGATTGCTGAATCGTTGTTATCACATGACAATTCGACTGATTCTAATGGAGAGCCCACTGGAGCTTCTGGCTCAGGAAAACAAGTTATTTTTGATGAAAGTCGTCATCAACAACCCAGTGCTATGGGAGATACATACAATCTAATTTACTACATATTGGTATACTTCACAAATGATTGGATGGCAATGCTATTCCTCTTTCTGGCTTTATTCATTACATTTGAAGCAATTATCATTAAGAAAATTGACCCTGAACCATGGCGACATGTATTCAGTATTATTTACTATGGATTTGGAGACGCTAGGCGCTATGGCTATTATGGGCGTGCAAACAAAGTAAAGCAAGTTTTACTTTCCAGAGTAAGGAATCTAAATTCTCTTACGAGAGATGAATTTGATGCTCTTCCCGCCAGAGAATTACAAAGAATGATTGGTGATCCTGTACTAGTTAAATTCGTATTTGAGGATAGGAACTACAGTCTAGAACAATTAGTTGCAGTCGTAAAACGAGTCAAAATGTGGGGCCGAAAGTAACGAGGTGAGCAAAGATGTGGACACGGAAAGCAGCGTTGATGCTAGCATCAGGTATTTCTCTTGTTCTAATTGGAATGATGATTGCAAACTTCGCATTAATGATTCTAGGGCTGATGTTTTGCTCATTCCTTGCTATCAATGGATGGGTCTCAGGACATGGGGATTTAGAAATCGTGCGTACTCTCTCTGCGGATAACCTCTACAAAGGAGACGATTTGTATGTTGAACTTGCAATCACCAATAACTCATTTCGAAGGACTCAACAAATTGAAGTCTTTGACAACGTCCCTCATGAAATGAAATTGCGTAGTGGATTAAATTACATGCGTGTTAATCTCGGACCTAACGAAACCACACGTATTCGTTATGTCCTACGGTGTCCTTTACGAGGACACTATTCATTTGGCCCTGTATCCATCAGATATCGAAATACATTCAATTTGTTTAGCCAGGAGATGTATGTCGACCATCGCTCTGGGCTAATCGTCTTCCCTCAAGTTCGAGAAATTGAAGAAGCAATGATTCGTTCTCGTACCCCAAAAATGTACACTGGTGCAGCCACACTACGGACCCCTGGCCCTGGTACCGAATTTTATTCATTGAGAGAATATGTACCTGGTGATCCATTCAAGATCATCAATTGGAAAGCATTTGCAAGAACTGGTGTAATGATGGTCAATGAAAAATGTCGAGATGCTGTAACAGATGTTTTCATATTGCTAGATTCACGTGATGTTTCAAGAATCGGAACTGTTCTAAAAAACCCATTAGAAATGGGAACTATTGCTGCAGCCAGTTTGGCATCATATTTCATCAAAAGGCGTGATTCAATTGCACTGGCTGTATTTGATGATAAGCTATCTTACCTTCCTGCCGATGGAGGAGATAAACAATATTTCAAAATTCTAAGTAGCCTGGCAGGTGTTGCTCCTCGTGGCAATATGCCTTTACAGGCAGTTACCAATGCATTAGCACCAAGGTTCAGTCGTGGAAGCCCTGTTTTCATTATCAGTAGTTTAGAGGGCGATGGAACGGTACCTCATGCAATCCGGGATCTTGCTGGAAGAGGGCATGAAGTAGTCATATTATCGCCAAGTAGTATTGACTACGAGAGGTTAGTTAGTCGGATACCCCGGATGTCATATGAAGTCATGAAACTTGAGCGCCAGAATCGTCTTTCTGCTGTTGCAGGTTATGGAGCACGTGTAATTGATTGGATGCCTGATGTAGAACTATCTCAGGCACTCCTTCAGGTGAAAATGTGAGAGGTGAAACTATGGCAGATGATGTTCAACCTCAAGCAGAAGGGATGACTACACTACATCTTCGTGCTTTACGTAAAGATTGGCGCGTCGTTGGTTTGCAAATGGTCGCAAGTCTTGCTTTAATTTGGCTATTCCTTACGATGACTCAAGTTTTTGGAAGTTGTCATCCTTCTTATGAAGACCAAGGAGCATGGTGTCCAGCACTAGATCATACTCTCACTCTGGATACGATGGATGAATATCTTGAAGACGCTGGTGGTGATTTCTCTGAATTACCAATACCTGACTGGATGACTGGACAAGGCAACGATGGTGATGGCCGTTACCTTATGCCAATTTTCATCATGCTAACTATCGCAGCAGGATGGGTTTTACTAAATTTTCAAGCTCCAAAATTACGTCGTAAAATTACCTTAGGTGTACTTGGGGGTTTAATTTTCTTCTTAGCGGGAATGTTTCTATTAACTTGGACATTTGGAATGTTAACTAGTTTTGATCTCTATTTACCATTTGGCCATAGCGATGAATCGATGAATCACGCCAATAGATTAGTGTGGCCGTTAGCAGTGTATATTGAATCACTTATTGTGGTTCTAATATTATCACCTGTCCTCTTTGGATTGATGGGGATTTGGGGTTTATCAAAACGAATGATAAATTGGTCTGTCGCTGTGATGCTAATTTATCTCGCTCTATACGCTCTTCTCTCTTATGAAGGAGTAGTCAATCAATTGGCAGATAGTTCAGACCCGTACAAACCGGGGCTAAATCCCTTACCAACTCAAATTGGAGAAGCAGATACCCTTGGAGGCTTAATCTCCGGAGAAATTTGGAGTCTTCTTCTCATCGCAATTCTATTGATGGTTTATTCAGAGACTGCACATGCAATAATTCGATTCTTGGAGTATGCATTCCGTCTACCTGAATCGTGCAAAAAAGACCCAGAATACGTAGGGCAATTCAAAAATTTGTTAAACAGTCACATGCAACACACTGTGGTGATTATGTTTGCGATGGCTTTTGTCACAATGCTTGCACTAAAATTTGATGATTTAATAATTGAAGTTGTCTCTTGGGTGGGTTCAGGTCAGTGGAGTGGGCAAGTAAAAGATTCGCTTGAACTCAGATTGGTATATGGGAAAGTAATCTCAGCAATGCTTTTCCTGACTTTCGTTGCAGGTATGCGCTATGTGGTTCCATGGCAACGTGTTGCTGGAATGGTTGAAGCGGCTATTCGTAAAACTAAAGGTAATTCCAATCCCTAATTGCGCCTAATATGAATTGCATTGATTAGGCGCCCAAACGCTTCAGAAATAATCAGTATCGCAATTGGTAAGCCACAAATTGTGGTTGTCCAAATCAGGTAGTTAGCCCAATTACTATCATTCCATAACCAAATTCCTGCATAAACAGCAGAACAGAAAGTGAGGACAAAGGCTAATTTTTCCACTACATGTGGGTAGGCGCGACCACGGTATTCAGTTCGACCAATTAAAGTCCCTGCTCCTTGAGCCGCGTCCATTGGAGACTGAGGCGTCTCATCCATCATTTTCACCTCAGAAATCAAGATCCGAAAGTTCTCTTTCCAAGTCATCAAGCGCATCTCTATGTTCAGGATTTGCTGGAGGTGGTACACCATTTTCTGTTGATTCTCTTAAATCAGCAGAGGCATCGACTTTAGATAACTCAACATCAATTTGTGCCATTAATTCAACTTCTGAAGGAATTCCAGGGGCATCTACAGGTACAAGGCCTGCAGAAATCCGAGTTGAGATATCAATGCCATCGTTTTCAGCAGCTTCCTCAATTGGTTCCCACGTTGAATTTGATGCAGGTGCTTGCTTAACATCTGAATTAGGAACTGCCGTAGAGGCACTTGAGGTGACCATATCTGGAACAATTACTACAGGTGTATCTTTCTCAATTGGATTCATTTGAATCACAGCATCATTGTTAATCTCTGGTGTTTCATGACGGGCCAAACCATCCGCCTCAAACGGAAGGCTTCCCGTACGTTGGAACGACCAAATTGCCCCCACTGGTTCATCACCAGATAGTCCTGCAACATCCAGCCTTCGTAGTAACTGTTCCAACACCTCAACAGTTTCTGCTAAACCAACAGCATCTCCTGCATTCCTGCGATCAGCATCAAGATATATTTCATCTAATGAACGTTGAATCATTCTGCGTACTTCAACTGAAAGGTGAGGTAATGCTTCAGGCATATGACTAAATCGTTCCAATGGCTTAATCTCCTCTGCTGGTAAACCAAGATCAACTAGGCCTCGAAGTACCTCTTCTAATTGGGTTAACATTGTTACTGAAGTCTCATATTCATCAAGGAGACCTTCAAGATCAATAACAACATGCTGCACAGTTTCTGCCAATTGATGCTCGAGTCGAGATTGCACACTCCACCGTGTCAACCCACGCACCGTATTTGCTGTTTCGGGGGCCTGACGTTCAAGTAAATCCATGACCTCAGTTGAAAGAAGATAACGCGGTGTTCTTGCTACTTCGTCGACACTGTGTTGAATTATGCTAAGTGCGCGCTCAACTGCTCTGTCCAATAATACAATGCTGTATCCTCGACTCCTTGCATTTGCCATACGATTCAATACTGGTTCAAGACCTGAAAGGCCACGGTCATCACCAAGTAATGCTTGAGCGAGGGGTTCTTCCGAGAGGCGAGCTCGAATTTTATCTGCTTCCTGTAAATCAACTAAGGCCAATTCATGCGCTTCTTCCAAATCTTCAGCTTGTTCTAACAACATTCTTAATTCAGTTTCAGATTGAGCTTTACGTGCATCTAAATCCCCTAATTCACGTAATAGTAAGCGTCTTTCTTCCATCATTTCTCGCAATTCTGATTGCATTATCGTTGATTTTCTCTCTGAATCAGATAAGCGCCCTCTTTCCTCTTCCATTAATCGACGATGAGCATGAGATTCAGCCTCCAAATCTCCAAGTTCGGCTCGTTGTGATTCTATGCGACGTTCAGTTTCATCCAATTCTGCTTGTCCTAAACGATGCCTATCTCTTTGGGCACCGACCTGTTCTGTGAGAACTCTTTGCAAGCGTTCATCATGATCTAATGATTTTCGCACCTCGTCCAAACGTGTATCTGCAGCAGAAAGTTCCGATTTCACGCGTGCTTCTTCTTCGGATAACTCTCGTAAATCTTGAAGCAAGGATTCTCGTGAATCAAATTCACCGAGGGCACTGGCTAACTCTTCAGCCCTTTTTCCAACCATATGCTCTAATTCAGCAACTCGTTTCGATAGCCTATCGGATAATGATGTCGCTTCATCTGATGAACCCTCAGCTGAGCGAATTCTTGCAGTCAAATCATCAATATCTCTATGCAAAGAACTTCGCTCGTCTCTTGATTCTGATAAAGAATTCTCCAAGTCATGCATCGTTTCTCTAGCATCATCTCTAGACGAGCGTGCATCTGATAATTCCCTTTCCAAACGTGCCTTCTCACGCTCTAAGGATATTCTCGAATGCTCAAGTTGTTCTAACCGCTGCTTGAATTCACCAGATGCTGGAGTCAATACTTTCCCTTTTGGACCTGGCATTAATTTGGCAGTTCCTGAACCAGCTTCAATCATTTTCCAGGACGTACGGCCTACTTCCATCGCTTCAACTCCGAGTGCAAAGCCAAAGAGTGCATCTAGACGATTTGAAAGTAATTTCTTACGATCTTCAGATCGAGTACGTGAGTTTGTAATTGCATCAACAAGGTGGGCTAAAGACCAGTCCTCAACAGTGGATCCAGCTAGTCCGAGACGTGAGCCTCTATCTAATCGATGAAGTCGTAACCTTCGAGTAGATGCAGTCATGGAATGTACTGAGTCTGACAATGTCGCCCCTAATGATTCACGTATTCCTGATGGGACTCCATCAATCAAAACTATTGATATTGAATCATCTGAATCACTCATTGATTCTAAATGCCCAGTGATTTTGTCTTCATCAGAAATTCGAAGCATGGATATTAATTGATCAATTCCACTTTTACTTTCCTTTACAATGAAACCTTCGGAAAGTTCACCACCTTCTGTAATTACGTCATCTGGTTCACCAACGACTAAACTAGCAGCATTGGACAATACTGCATATCCATCCGCTGAATGGCGACACCATAGACCTACGATTGCTTGACCTGTCTCAGAAAAAATTAGTTGCCCTTTATCTAGGCGTATGCTTGCAGATAATGGATCTGATTGTCCGAACTCTGAAGCCATACTGCGAAGTGCATTCATTCTCTCTTGACCTGTTTCAGCTAATCCCTGTGGGGTGCTAGGCAAATTGCCTGAATTATGAATCAAAACACCGTCTTCAAATGCAAGTGCACCCATGATTTCATCTGATTCTGTCAGTTTATCGACGAGTAAAGCAATGTCCTTTGTATCTACAGGTAAGGCCGCTGCCCCTTGAGCAAGTAAAGAGGCCACATCTGTTGGATCAGGGAATGCCTCAGGGATTCTCTGAGCCACTTCAGTAAATTGCATTATCGACCAAATGGCTCCCCGTGCACGTAAATCATGACCGTCTGATATTTCCAACAACCTCGCTTTAGCAGCCATCCCAGCAACAAAAGTTTGCTTTGCTTCTGCTTCCGCTAACCACCCTACAACTCGTCCACCGTGAACTAGGCAATGGGCTGATGCTGTTTTTGCTCTGGATTTATAGTGTGAGACGACGCCTGTTTCAAATGGCATTTGTGTCTGAATAACACTCAAATCAGCTTCTGGATCGACTGGGTCACCTGGTGGTAAATTAAACATGTTTATGCCTCGATTAAATCTTCAATTATGGGGTTCAGTGCTTGTGCTTCATGGCGAAGTCTGCCGATGGGAGTAGTTACTGAAGATGCAATCCATATACTGCCACCTCCACGTAGTGTACTTACAACTCGTCGTTTGTTTTCAGATTCAAGCCAAAGTTGATCAATTACTCCTAAATTCAGAACTGATGCCATGCGTGCTGCATCGTGCAATAATTCAGCGTATAGCGCACCAACTGGTGGCTTTTCTCCTGTCGTAACTACTGGTGTGCCATCTGCATTCAAAATAGAAGCACCATTCACACCCTCGATTTCATCAAGAGTTGATAACAATCTATTGAGCATTGGACCCCTCAAAATCATTTGAGGATGAAATTGAGTTCAAGAACTTGTCCCAATTCGGCCCCTAAGGGGGCCGTTTCTAGAGGGGTTTCAAATCGCCAACTGAAATGCGGGTTTTTTCGAATTAAAGTCGTTTATTGATCCTTCAATATTAGGCTATCGAAGTTTTTAGACTGGCTCATATCGAGATTTTCGACTTTGATAAATTTCTAATTGTAAATTTAAAAAGTCAATTGGTAAATTATTCTCAAAACCATAGTTGATTTGAAGAATAGAACCACTTCGCAGGATTTGTGACCACCGGACTAGATGTACAATCGTGTAGTCGATGTGACAATCCTGCAACAATTCATCAAATCTACAGTGGGCAGCATCTTTGTGGAATGCATCTTTCACAATCAATTCGAAAACGTGTTTCAAAAGCACTACGAACTCAATTGGTATTGCCAAGTAATGCTCGTGACGAAGAAGGGAATCCTTCTGTAATATTGGTTTGTATATCGGGTGGCAAGGATTCCGCGGTTCTATTAGACATGTTAGTACGAATTGTGGGCGATCGAAGAGATATTGAGTTAGTCTGTGGTTGTGTCGATGAAGGAATTGATGGCTACCGTTCACCATCAATGGAGTGTGCTAGAGAATTGGCTGGAAAGCATGGTCTGAGATTCGAAACAATTGCGTATCCAGAGTTGGGATTCGAACGAATGGATGAAGTGGTGAAATGGATGCCACTAATTGGGGAGAATCATCGAGAGGCTCGAGGAATGAAGTCTTGCTCATATTGTGGTGTTTTTCGCCGTCAAGGATTGAATGCTTTAGCAGAACGAATTGGGGCGAAATGGATGGCATTGGGACATAATCTCGATGATATGGCTCAATCTGTATTGATGAATCTGCAAAAAGGGGAAATGGAACGTATCATTCGTTTAGCACCACATACTGATTTTCCATTAGAAGGCCTTGCTCCGAGAATTGTTCCTTTACGTTGGATTCCTGAAAGAGAAATCCATGCTTATGCGATGGGGGCCAAATTACCATTCCATCACGAAGATTGCCCGCATGCACCAGGAGCGTTGCGTCAAAAACATCGGGCTCATATTGCTGAAATGGAAGCTCAAAACCCTGGGACAATGCATGGATTATTGCATTCAATGGATGCGATTAGAGCATTGTGGGCTTCAACAGAAAATCCCCCTGAATCTTGGAAACAGGGGCAAGCGAGACCCTGTACTAACTGCGGAGAACCTACTAGCCAACCAATTTGTCAAGCATGCCTATTCAAAGAATGGTTGAAAGAAGCCATGTAATCAAATAAGATTGTTAGCCAAATCACTCATTTCTTGAGGTCGGCCGCAATACCTACACCTAACTTCAAGTGGGTCTGATTTGACAACCTTGAGCCTGTGGTCAAGAGGCTCTCGAGAATTTTGTGTTATGCAGTTGGTAAATGTACAGCGTGCGATATTGACAAGTTCTTTGCCCAAATCAACCGTCCTCTTCTCTGCAACAGCATATGAGCGTATAATGGCAACATTGGCATGTGGGGCTATTAAGGCCAAGCGATCTAATTCATCTTGCGTTAATTCTCGGTCCTCAACTTTGATGATGTCTTTTCGACCATGTTTAGAAGAGGGGACATTCATTACCAAACTGATTGGGCTTGAACGGCCTCCATCTAATCCAAGCATTCGCAATACACCCATAGCAGAACCAGATGGAATATGATCAATTACCGTGCCATTATTAATTGCAGTTACACGACGCATTTCAGACATCAAACATCACCACCCGGGATTGTTACGCCCAACAACTTACACATCAGTGACATGCGAGCCACTACGCCATTGAACGCTTGTTCAAAGTAGCGGGCATGCCGGGTGGAATCGATATCTGGATTGATTTCATTTACACGAGGAAGTGGGTGCATGATAATCATCTCACCTTTAGCTCCAGCAAGATCCGAGGCCTCAAGACAGTAAATTCCTGCAACCTTAGCATATTCATCTTCATCTGGGAATCGTTCTTTCTGTATCCGGGTCATGTAAATGACATCTACCTCTGGAATGGCTCCATAAAGGTCTTCTGTAATCATAATATTTGCACCGTGAGATGTCAAGTCTTCAACAATTTCATCCGGCATCGATAATTGAGCAGGGGAAATAAAAATTAATTCACAATTAAATCTTGAAAGTGCGTGAGACAAACTGTGAACTGTACGGCCATATCGTAAATCGCCAACTAATGCAACCTTCAACCCATCCAATTTTCCAAATTCTTGCTGTATTGTGAATAGATCAAGAAGTGTCTGAGTAGGATGATGTCCAGCCCCATCGCCACCATTCATGATTGAGATAGAACAAGCATCTCCTGCATACTGTGCTGCACCTTGTCTTGGATGGCGAAGTGCCGCAATGTCGCAATATCCATCCACCATTCTCATCGTATCATACAGAGTTTCTCCCTTTACAGCGCTACTTGATTTCACATCACCTAGATTGACAACATCACCACCTAAGCGCTTCATTGCTGTCTCAAATGACATTCTAGTACGAGTGCTTGGTTCAAAAAACATGTTCGCCAAAAGTTTGCCCTGTAGCAGAGGAAGATATTTTTCGCCCCGTGCAACTGGTAAGAGTCGTTCAGCATCATTGAGGAGAGACAATATCTCCTCGTTCGTCAGGTCGTCCATTGTGATGAGGTCCTTATTCATCCGTCCCGCCAATTTAGTCCGTTAGACCCCCGGACTTATTCATTGGGGTCGGAGCAAGAGGCGATTCCTATGGAATCGGAAGCCGAAGGACTTGAAGAGTAAGCGCTAGGTCGGAGGACTCGATGATAATCAGTCGGACACCCGTTCGTGTCTCATTTTGCGGAGGAGGAACCGACCTCCCTGCATATTATTTGAACAGTGAAAACGGTGGACTGGTGACTTCTTTCGCATTATCAAAACATATTCATGTTACAGTAAACAAGCGATTTGATGATAGCGTACGAGTCAGTTATTCTCGCACAGAAATTGTCGACGACTTTGAAAATATTGAACATGAGTTAGTTCGTGAGGCGATGAGAATGACTGGAGTAACCTCTGGAATCGAAATTACCACCATTGCAGATATCCCCTCCCGAGGCACAGGATTAGGATCTTCATCTACATTGACTGTTGGATTATTGAACGCTTTGCATACCTTTGCTGGAAGGAATCCGGATGCAACGCAACTAGCTGATGAGGCTTGCCAAATAGAAATGGAAATTCTCGGTCAGCCTATTGGACGCCAAGATCAGTATGCCGCCGCTTTCGGTGGAGCGAATCAAATTTCATTCATGCAAGATGATTCAGTAATTGTCACACCGCTAAATATGAAGCGTGAAGCAATAAAGGAGCTTTCAGAGGCATATTTCCTAGTATATACTGGGCTAACGCGAAAGGCCTCAGATATTCTAACAAAGCAATCAGCATCGAGTGAAGAGAGAAGGGGGGAATTAAATTCACTAAGACAACAAGCTGTTGATGTTAGAACTGCTCTAGAACAGGGAAAGCACCACACTGTTGGAGAACTTCTTGATGCATCTTGGAAAATCAAGAGAGAATTAGTCACAGGAATAACGGGGCAAGAATTAGATACATTATACGAGAAAATAATCGAAATGGGTGCGACTGGGGGGAAATTACTTGGCGCAGGCGGTGGTGGATTTTTCTTATTCCATGCACCGTCTGGTGTGCGCGAAAAGGTTGCAGAGATGCTCGAGTCAAAACACCGTATTCTACCACTAACAGTAGATACTATTGGTTCAACAATTATCTTCGATGATGGGGCTCGATTGTAGGGTGAAAATATGCGTAAGGCAATGATTTTTGTACTTATTATGTTGGTTTCAATAATTCCAATACAAGCCAAAGTATATGCCGAATCATACTCAACAGCAAAAGATCATGAATTTATCCATTTATCATCGCAGTTCGCACCTGGTGCGGTCCTATTGTTTGATGAAAATGGGACAATTTTTTCTGTTAATGCACACATCCCAATTGATTTACAATTGGAACCAAAAAATTGGACCCTTGTGCGGATGTTTGATGGTGTACCCCAAGTGGAACGTATGCATTTTAATAGCGATAAAAACGTTACGAGTTTTCTAAACATCACTATCGAAAATCCCCTAGAAATTGATGGATTAGCACATATTAACATACTTGGACCAATTGCTGAAATCACCCCTTCCGATGCAATTTGGAATTCATCTACTTCTATTCCCAACACACTCGGGCATCCAGGTTTACCAAACGCACATTTAGGCATAACAAGTCAAATTGAAATTGAATTTGAAAATAATTTCACTGCCTTTGAATCATGGGTCGTTACAAATACAAGTGTCGGTTGTTGCTCTTATGATCGCACAGAAATGACCGTTCAGGATTTGGAAATTACAGTCAATGCCCCCACTCTAGGGCTGAATGGATCATGGGGGTGGTCAACAATTGCAAACCTTACAGGTCAAGGCGATGGCCGAAGTACTCGATTGCTGTGGGTCCCAATTACTGGCGAATTAATTGACTCAACTGATTTGAGAATTACATTACCTACGCCTCATGAAATTAGATTCTCTCCTCAGGAACAGTATATTTCAGGACTACCATATGACTTTACAATACACAGAGGTGAAATTCCAGTTACTGGTAACGTAACTATCGCTTTGGGCCATAATTCACCTCCAACTTCCTATTTCAGTTCCCAAAATCGGCAAATTCCTTTTTTACCAATTGCAGGAGTATCCTACATTGATGCTCAATGTGATGATAATTCCATTACCAAACCAAGTTCTCGTTTTGTGCTTCGAAATGGGAATCAGACAATGCTGGATGAGTCTGTTGAAGTGTTGCCTATTGACCCTATTTATCACGGAATAACACCTGGATCCACACTCAATTTGACATTAGAATGTACCGACCCACAAGGGCTAATGTCGAATTTTTCAGTTGATTTGTACTTTGATGGCATACCTCCATCTAGAATGTTGAATATGCAATATCTACACCCTGAAGATGGGGTGCCTGTTGATATCTCTCACGGGCAAACCGAATTCAGTATTCCATCAGGTTCAGTAATTAGTGGATCAGTACAGTCAACAGATGAATCAACCTCTGCGGTCGATATTATTTGGACCTCCAACAAAACATCAGGATGGAAACATGAAGCAATGAATAATATGGCTTGGAATGATCTCTTTGTTCAAGGACCTCAAATCAATGGTCAGCATCTTTCTGTGGAAGAAAGACATCAAGAGAAACCACTTACAGTATATCATTTACAACTCAACCTTAGTGATGCTGCTGGTAATTCATTGATTCAATCATGGGATGTTACTGTTACAGACCGGACGCCCCCCCATCCACGACCTGCTCTCAGCATTGATGCTCAATACTATGGTGAATTAAATCACCCTATTGAAGGCGGTTCGAATGTAGATGTAGATTTATCTCAATCATGGGATGACATCAGTGCAATCACCGCATTGTCGTGGGAAGTCTCACTGAATGGTGAACCACTAGACATCGGTACAACTTGGGAAGATGTTGAAACCTTTGCATTACCAACATTACCCTCTGGCCGTCATGTTTTGGTTGTCAATGCAACCGATGCTGCAGGAAATATTGGAACTCATTCGTCCTTAATCGAAGTTGAGCCGCCTGTTGGTCCATTCTTTTCAATTGTCGATGTAGTCGTGATTGGGAATGATGAGCCAGGAGAACCTGGTGTATTGGATATCACAATTGAAAATTCGGGGCAGGGAGAATATGAATTGAGAATCTGTTATTTGGAAACATGTACTGTTAATCTAACTGCAGTTCAAGCAACAGTCAATGGACCTGCAAATATGACCCATAGGATCGCATTTGAAGAATGGAATTCAGGTGAGGTTACTATTCGTTTAGAAATTGAAGATGGCACTGTAATTGAACATGATACTGGGATAAGAATTGAAGCGAAATTGTCCCCATTGCACTGGCTTTTACTACTTGCTCCTTTACTATGTGGTTTGTGCGTACTTTGGTATGTTGGTTCTAAAGATCGAGGAGATTCAAATAAATCGGATTAAGGCATATAATACACTCATCATGGCGTACTTCTCTTAGGCATTCAGGGTTTGGGTGGGGTAATGGCGGCACTGGATTCACTACCTTCGCAAATTGATGCGGAGATAGGTAAGCAGCATGAACGCATTACATCTTTAGCCTTATTTTGTGCACTTGCTACAATTTCATCGGCTGCATGGTACATATGGCCAGCAATCGATGGAGATGCGCAACTGTTTGATCGATTAGGTGCAGTTAGTCTACTCCTTATCGCAGCTTTACTTTTGCAAGACTTAGCTGAACCTGATGCCCGAGCACGAGGGCGATTAGGTGCCTCCAGTTCTTTAGCCTGGCCTGCCTTGATGATTTTAGGTATTGATGTTGTATCAACTAATGGTTCAACTCAATTAGGTCATGGGTTCATGTTTGTAGTAGCCGGATCCTGTTTGTATGGGTCAAGATATCTGCTACAGGGTAGCCTTGAAGCACAACGATTTCGGGGCATCATGACAATTGGAGGATTTACAATTGGGACTGCTATTCTAATGTCTAACTTACCAAATGGATCTACACTTTACTTGGGGATTTTATTACTTTCAATCACAATTACTTCAGCAATTATTGATTTATTTAGTGGCGATGACAATCGAAAAGAGAGAAAGAGATTTAGTCAAACTCTAGATAAATTAGAAATGAGAATTTTAGAATTACAAGCACAAGGTGTTGGCTTGGATCAAGCCGCATCTCTATGCAGGAATGCTGCTGATGTTGGATACAAAGATCCATCTCATGGATTCAGCATTTTGGAAGAGGCTGAAGAAAATATTGAACGGACTCTGGCACTAGCAGAAGATATCAGTGAAATTCGTGATGTATGTGCTGCCACTGTCAATGAGGCTTCCAAAATTGCCCCATTGGCTAAAAAACCTCAGCGGTCAATGGATGCTGGAGCAAGAGAACAAGATTTAGGGAGTCTGCGTGAGGCTGAGCAATTATTCCGTCGGGCAAAGAAATTAGCACTCAACATCATCAAGCATTGGGAAAATGCTGACAATCAAATTATAGAATCAAGCAAATTGATTTCTGGACTTGGAGGAAGTCAACATGAACAATTACACGAACTATTACGACAAGCAAAAGAGGCTATGGCAAACGAAGATTGTCTATTAGCCTTGGAAATTGCGGAAACTATACCAGAACATGTAGCCAACCTTGGCCAAGCATCTGATGGGGCAAAGGTAGCCTATGATGAAGCCATAAAAATAATGGAAGAATCAGAAGGACTCGATCTAACACTATGGGATGAGCGACTAGAACAAGCAAAAGCGCATTTGGATTCAGGAGACTTTAGTCTCACTCGGGGAATAGCTGATGGCATCATTCGTGAAGTTCGAAAAGAGCGTGGAGCAATGGGTGATGTTCAACGTGCACTGCGTCAGAAGAAAACAATCAGAGGCCGCTGGAAAGGAAGAGATGATGCTGATACATGGGGTTCCCGTCTGAAAAATATTGAAGATGCTACCAAACGTAAATCTTGGTCACATGCCGCAACACTTCTAGAACGATTAACTTCTGACCTCGATGCGTTAGATGCTGCCAGTGGGGATGCCAATGAACTATTGACTTACGTTCAAAATGAATGGACTGAACTTCGAAAGAAATTAGAAAGTCGTGGCATCAAAGCAATTGATGGTGAACGGGCAGCTTGTGAAAAAGCAGTTGGAGCCGCCCATGAAGGATACAAAACTGGTAATCTTGAAGAATGTCTATCAGCTTTAGGTCAAGCAGATGAATTAATGGAAAAATTGCGACGACGTGCCTAAATGAAGCACTGCATATTGTGATATTTCTACAAGAGTTCTTGATTCAATAACTCATTCTCTCGAGTTGTCGACCAATTGCTTCTTCCATTGATATTCTACCCACAGCAACTGAACGAGCAAGTCTCTGTGAAACCGTAACTCGCCCCCCTGATTGGATCCTACTCAATCGTTGAATCTCTTTTACTTCCCCATGTGTGGGTTTAACTGGTTGTTTAGAAACTATTGGTTGACCTTCGATGCTTGCAATTCTTACTGCGGAAGCGTGATGCTGGTTGCGATGGAGTCCTTCTGACGTCCGCCTTTCATCCACACGCTCAACAGGAATGCCTCGTGCGAGACAAATATTGGCTAGTCGATTTGAAATTGTAGGTGAACCATCGCCTATGCGAACCGTCATATCCACGTGTTCAATATCAGATGTTAAAAAGCAAATTTGATCGATAGTTGAATCTACTGACTCAAACTGATTCGTACCTAATACTCGACCATCTCCCATCCAAGCCAGTCCGGGGCGAGGGCCAGGGTCAATGCCAAATGTTAGTTGACGAACTTTACCACCTTGTGATACTAATCTCAATGCACGATCTATCGCAGATTCAACAGATTCAAGGGTAGCGCCAATTCCAAGTGGATCTGCTGCTGCTTCTACTTCAGCGTGAGATGCAATCCAAACTCTAGTCGATGGTGGTAAAGGAGTGTCTCTTTCGAGATGTGCACAACGTACTTTCCTACGCTTCAAACCTGCTAACAATCGGTATGCCAGACGGAAGTCTGCCGTGCGAACGACTACTTCACCCACACGCACCCGTACCTCTGAAGATAGTCAAACCTTCGCATTAATTCTGGCCGAAAATTGAACTTTACAAAAAAATCAAGCGGTATCACGGGGTTTTAGCGAACACTGTAATAGCCGCGGATGTGCCGGATACTCTGATGGCCTCGTCCTATGAACGAGAATTGCGAGCAGTTCTAGCCGGTTCTGCTGATGGAGTTCGGGCTGTAACAAGATCGTGTACCGAACTACAACGTGCTAGAGCGATGCAAGTAATTGAAAGGCCATTCCTCGTTGTAAGGGCTGCTGGAAGCGGCATGGATGGAAGTGGAGATCTCTTGGCTTTACGCGGAGACATTTGCTTCCCAATTGAAGTGAAAACTAGAGCCGACAAAAAAGTGTATCTTTCCGGACAAATGTGGGACCAATATGAATCAATGCGTAAAATTGGAGAACGCTGTGCTCTCATGCCGTTGTATGCACACAGATTGAAAGGTGTTCGAGGAGATTCTTGGCGAATTTTTAGGATTGATACTGATAATCTGTCGGGACCTCTAGCTGCTCTATCAAGAAGAATTCCCACACTTCCATTGACTCGAACTGGAAAACCCCATTTGGATTGGGATGAAGGGCTCCCCTTACACCAGTTCCTTGGAGTCGTTTGTCGAACTACTGAAAATAATGGATTGTCAAGATTAGTACAAGATGCGCTATCAATCAAGATAGAAGTAGATGCCAAATCCAAAGAAATTGAAAATCTTCCTCTACCTTCATGGATGGAAAGATTTCATTCGTAATTAGTCACTTTCCAGCAAGTTCATTTTCAAGCCTTTCAATAATGACCGCTTGCTGGCCAATATCGCGGGCAACTCGTTTGAAATTGGCCTGTTCCAACATACGACGAATAGCATCTCGGTCACGAAGAAGGGTATTGACTCGTCGCTGTGTTCTTCGGTTATCATCGGACTCCGTCATATTAGTCGGATTGGGGCCTAATTCTTCAGCACTCCCCCCGACCCTTCAAGAATAACCCCCTTGAGCCAAGGGTGTGAGTGACGCGAGGAGAGAGAGAGATCGACGGGCACTAATCCTGCTTTTCATTAGTGGATTTCTCGCTATACAAATTCATTGGGCATTTGCAGTGTTAGGTTTATGGATAGTAATTCTTGGACAACTTGAAAATCGAGGATTTTTAGATCGTTGGAATGCAACCCGTGTATTGGGTGGGATTCTGATGATTCGTACAAAACGGGGTCAAAGAGCTTTAGAAAAAATTGCGCAACCTCGTAAAGCATGGAGGGTTTTTGGCGAGATATCTCTGTGGACTTGCTATGGTGCAATGTTCCTGATTATTGGATTACTATTACTTTCAATTATTTCTGCAATTATGTATGGAGTTCCCAAAAGTGAGGCGCCCCCCAGTCAAATGATCCTAATTCCAGGAGTAAATCCAATAATTCCATTCTGGTGGCCGGCTCTTGCAATAATTGGAGCATTAGTCATTCATGAATATGGACACGCTCTGCAAGCACGCGCACATGGAATGCGAGTACGCTCATTCGGATTGCTGATGTTGGGGCCTCTCCCCTTAGGTGCCTTCGCCGAACCGGAAGCTGAAGAATTATTCAAAGCACCAAGGAGGGAACGTGTGAGAATGTTTGCTGCTGGACCTGCTATCAACCTCTATGCTGCTTTGTTTACTTGGCTTCTAATCGGGGCATTGGCAACTCAATTTGCCGCAGCAGATCCGGGGGTACATGCATCAGGTATCATTGAAGATGCACCCGCCGATTTAGCGGAAATTCAGCCATGGGAAATTATCACTCATTTTGATGGAATTGAAGTTTCAACCGCTCAAGGATTAAGCAATGAAATTGGAAAATTCAAAGCCGGTGATGAGGTTACTGTTCGTGTTCTAAGTCATGAAAATCAGGGAATCCGTACAGAACGGATTGTCAATGTTACTTTAGCCGATCGTCATGAATATTATCTTACTCAAGAAAATTTATCTGCGGCTGAACGTGATTGGGTTGAAGGAAATGTCAATCCAGGTGATGCATTCCTTGGCGTCTCTGGGATGGCTGGAGGAACTGTTGGGATGGACCGCATAGCGGGGCCATTATCTGAAAATCAGGACAGTTCTCTGATATTCAAAGGACTTGGTGCTGCTTTACAACCAATTATAATCATCAGTACTCCGATTGAACATGGTGGTCAAATTATGGATCCAAATGAAATGGAATATCTGGAAGCAGATGGTTGGCTAGGCGATTTACTAGGCAAACAAATCATGATGTTATTGATTACGGGATTGTTCTGGTTTGTATGGATGAACCTTGGACTTGGATTTGCAAATTTAATCCCAATCATCCCATTTGACGGTGGTCATCTAATGAAAGATATGTTACATTGGATCGCTGAAACCGTAAATCGTTTTACTAAAAACCCGCATCCAATGAAAGTTGAGCCGTTTGTGAATAGAATATCTTCTCTCAGTAGTTTGATTTTGTTCTTTGTACTCTTATTACTAATGTTTGCACAATATCTCTAATCATTCCTCTTCTTCAAATTGAAGTGTTTTCTCTTCTATTTCCGCTTGAATTACTTCTGGAGTTAATTCCAGTGACTTATTCGCAATTCGTTCCCAAACTGCAGGGATGGCTAACAGCACGATTGCTGAAAATATCAATTTAGTCCATGATGCACTGGGAACTTGTTCACTATTATCGGATAATGCAAGTTTTACAGAACCTACCCAGGGAATTTCCGCTCCTGCAACACCAATAATCCAATCGTCTCGAACCGGTAATACACGTTGTCCATTCTCATCCAACAAACCACCTGAATGAGCACCTTTTTGATCATAACTACATCCATTTGTGATAGAATTATCACCTGTTGTCAAATATCCTGCATGAACAGGATTCCAATCTTCGATTGTTAGATTCCCATAGTGAAAACAAGGGTAATCAATTTCTACAGTAATTGTTTCAACATTACTCACATTAGTCCCTGGAATTGACCAAGTAAGAACACATGTTCCTTCTTCACCATCTAAATCAACTGTGATTGGATCCCAAGAGCCATTTTCACATTCACCAATATCTCGATTCACCGGTGTTTCTGTAGTGTGTGCATCTACACGTAATATTGCACGATGAATGACAGGAGTATCACTTCCTCCATTTTTTGAAAATATAATGACATCACCTGGCATTCCGTGGCTCTCATATCCATTCCCTGATTCAATCGATTCAACATATGTAATAATTTGTTTCTTTTCAGGAGACATTACCAAAACTAAATCTCCAGGGTCGATAGCACCAATATTCCCCTCATTTTCATGCATCATTGAACCTGATTCAATAACAACCATTGGTGGCCAAGAACCAGTCATAAGTACTAATGCAGCGACAAGGGCTGTGATTAAACCCCCAGCAAGAAGGGCTTCGCGTGTCCAACTCCACGCTTCGCCCATGGCGGTCACTCCTCTTCTTCTATTGATTCAGGTCGGTCGCCTGAAGCAGGGAATGTTGACCAAAACACTAGAATTGAAAGCAATAAGAACACCCACCCAGAAAGGTCATCAAAATATGGAGCCGCATAAGAATCAATACGCTCACCATTCAACCATTCCCAAACATGAATTGTATTAACGCGCTCATCAAGTTCATTTCGAGCAAGACCAAAGATCATATTGTAAAGTTGTAAAGTCATTGCAATCAAACCAATACTTCCGATTGTTCTATTCACCAATGGAATACGAAATCCATCAAATGGAACCCATCGCGATAATCTAGAATCATCAGTACGCCACCAATCAATTAGCAAATCTTCTGCCACTTTGGTCTCCGCTTCACTAGGTGCGATTCTTGCTCGAAGAATTCCTTGTTCGATAAAATGGGCTTTCAAACGTGCCGACCACACGCTTCCAAGAAGGGTTGCTGCTTCTTCTGCATCTTTGCGCTGACGAGTCAAATCTGGTCGTGATGTTGTGTTCAATGTCTGTGTTAGGATTGACCATTGTCCATGATAATGAATGAATTCAGGAGCTGCAAAAATCATCAGTGTAACACCGATTAGTAGTCCCACCCATGTCCAACTAACCACATCTACTAACTCAGGATCTGCCGCCCCGTCCATGAAAAAGAAGAATATTACAGACCACATCACTAAGCAAAAGCCCAGAGTTGAAAGTGTACCTAAAATAACCAAATGGCGATCGCGTTGTTTTTCCCACCAAGAAGTGAATGGCTTAAACATTGAATTTTTAATTTGACCAATCGTTCGTCCCAATGACATCGCAATCCCGGCTCGCCGAGGTGCTCTTGGATGTTGAGTGTTCGCCTTCATTGTCCCCCTAACGCAGCCGGAATAGGTTGATATCCTAATGGCCGGAGTGTCGGCATAGCCGACAAGGCGAGAGGGGATGAAAAGAAATGCGTCGAGTAGCGATAATGATTCTATCCGTACTGCTTTTTTCCTACACACTTCCGTTTGCATCTGCAGTAACTGAAACGCAATATTCAGATGGTTCTTCGACTTTTTCAAATGTTTTCACTGCCGCTGGTGCTGCTGCAACACAAGGAGTAACTTTGCCCTATGGGGCAAGTGTAAGCGATGTGGAATTTGAACTTGAAGGTAAAGCATCACAGCAAACTTGGATTAATTTATCTTCTAATTCAGATTTTAATGGACCTGGTTCAACTAATACCAATTTTTATCCAACGTGGTTTGCAGGGGCGTATCGACAAAACCTCGATGTTGATAACAATCAAGTTTCATTGAAACCGGTTGAAACAACCACATATTGGTCTCTTAGAAATTCTGCTGATGTTGCTAGCAGTAGTGGAGGTGTACACAATATTACTGGCGGACATTTCTCCGCAACTGACAACGGTCTTGTTGGTATGAAAACTGAACGAACAGAAACACTGGGCACCTCTACGTGGAGTTATGTTGGCCCAGTAGTCAAACAACATGATGAACTTCACATCGCAAAGTGGTCTTCAACCAGTTTATCGAATGCACCACAAATATATCGATACAATGCAACCACAAATACATACATTGGTGCAACCACTTTGAATATCGGTTCTTGTACAAGTTCTGCAAACCGATATCTCTACGACATGACAAGTGATGGAGATGGAACTGTTTGGATGGTATCTTACAGTTATCGATACATTTCAAAATGGAGTGTTTCCAGTACAGGTTCTTACACTTGTCAACAAAGTTGGAGTGTAACATCATCAAGTGGTGCTACTCGCTACCCATATGGTATTGCCATTGATCCAACTGACAACGAAATGTACTTGCTAAGTGGAACTTATCAAAGTCCAAATTACGTCGTTGAATTATGGCAAGTCAATCGAACTTCACCAACATCTGTAGCTAATGGTGGACAAATGTTGACTCTTGGTTCTATTCAAAGTGGAAAAGGGACTCCATCTGGAGTAGATGTGCAAATGCCAAGAATCACTTACAATGTATTCTGCACTTATAGTTCAAGCACGAATTGTCCAGCAAGTTCATGGCACAGTGTCTACATGGATTCAGGGGGTTTGTGGCCCGAGCACCAAGGAGATATTATGTTCGACGAAGCCCATTATGGAATAGAACGTATTGACGATGAAATTGCATATGTTTGTTTTTATTATTCCAACTACTGCGGAACAAATCAACGGTACAAGGTCAACTACCTTGGAGCCAGTGCACCTTCTTGGGAAGGGACTCATGCTGCAAATTCTGCGGCTACAGTCACTTCCAATGTCAAGACATTGTCCAGTATGGTTACAAATGTAAAATTGGATGTTGCTATTGCATGGATCCCCACTGGAACCTCAATTGAATACATGATTACAAACGATGGTGGGACAACGTGGAAAAGAGCAACTTTAGGAAATACTGTCAGCTTTGCAAATGCTGGTAGTCAATTGGCTTGGAAGGCTTGGCTTAATGGTTCGGCAACTGATACGCCCATCCTTGACAGTGTTGGATTGGCGTATACTGCTTCCTTTGCTCGAGATGGGCAAATTCGAATGTATCGTTATTCACACACCGGAACAATGCCTGTCGCTGCAACGGTTTGGTGGAATGCTTCGACACCAGGTGGAAGTTCATTAGACGTTTATTGGTATACATCATCTACCGCTTGCAATGGGAAAACTCACAACTTGCCAACATCAGGTACCACAACAACATTCACCGGCACTCCAAATTACCTTACATTATGTATTGACTTCGATTCAAGCTCAAATGGTGCAGATACCCCTATACTCTTCGATTTGAATGTAGCAACTTATTCTAATGCTCCTCAAAATGTGAAAATCGATATTGGGGGCGACAATAGTTACGAATGGACATACACAGGTACACTATTGGGTTCAGTGAGGGCGACTGACGGTTCTTCATCCTCAATGGCGAATGCATTCAATACACTTGTACCCCAGACTGGGTCTGGAACAATTGTTATTGACATTAATTTGTATTCAGGATCTGCAGGTGAGGTCGCAATCAAATCAATGCAAATTGAATACACAATGATCACTGTGAACCTTGATATGAATTACAATGAAAATATGGTATTACATGAACGAACTGAATCCTATGAGGTGGTTACCCGTCACGTTATTGGTGATGGGGCACTTTCTATCACGGATGCGGAATTAACTTTCTTAGCATCCGGGGGAGTTAATCCTAAACTATCTTGGTCTTATGATGGTAGTTTAGTTGATGACGATCCTGATGATTGGATTATGCCTGATCAAACAGCAACGTGGTCACAAGAAATAAATGGGATTTTTGAAATACACTGGATGTTTAGAATAACTGATGATTTCCCAGAGCAAAACAACGTAGGATTTAGAGTAGGATGTACTGACGATAACGGTTTCTCACCCGA
>JASLKH010000036.1 GCA_030747675.1 Candidatus Thalassarchaeaceae archaeon
ATTTTTCCAACGCTAAGCGTCGACACATCTCCGCAGGTGAGAAGTCTCGCGTACCGCGTGGGCGTTGGAACATCGGACTCCTGCGCGTGCCTACGCCACTTCAATCCGATGGCTTTCTTATTCATCAAAAAGGGATTATTCGTGGTTTCGGAAATGGCCAATAATCACTCTTCTTCTAATTCAGGATAAAATGCAACTAATCGGAGCCCGATGAAATTCATTGGCCCGAATACGCAAGATTGAACAATCCAAGAAACCCAATGATTCAATTCAAACACATTGACCAAAAAGAATCCAGAAATCGTTGCAGCAGAACCGATGGTGATGTAAACCAATTGAGACCAGAATAAACTCTCAAAATATTTTGTCTTTGATTTCCCAAAGGTTACTCTTCGATGAAGCATGTGTGCTTCAATTGAACAAAGGAACCATGCGATACCGTATGCAAAGGTATGAATGTAGGATTCTGCAGAAAATTTCAATGGGTTTACAATATAAACAAAAGTGTAAAAACTGAAGAAAACAAGTGTATTTACTCCCCCAATGAACAAGAATTTGGTGTATTCACCAGCGAATCTTCGTCGATCATATTCTTCATCAACAAGGCGATTTTTGGCCCCAATTGCACGCTCTAAAATGGGGTTTTTTTTCTGCTCCTCCACATCACCACCCCACGTCATTCCAATCATCGTCTGAATCCTGCTGACTCCATGTTACGTCAACTGCACCTAAAGCATCCTTCTTCTCCTTGCCGGCGGAGGGATGTAGTTGAACTGCAACGGGAGAAGTGTCTGGAACTTCAATATCATCTGCAATTTCGGTAATATCTAATTGATTAACTAATTCCGAAACATCGCCTGTTTCAACAAGTGATTCCCGACGAATTCCAACACTTTCTGTCAACACTTCAGTCCCAGTGCGATCTGTTTGATTACCTAACATCGAAGGCTCCTCAAGATTACCAAATGCTTTGGCAAGAAGGCTAGTAGAAACAGGAGGGGGAGCCTGTGCCTTTTGTCTTGCCAATTCTCGCTGAGATTCTAACCGCTGTTCTTCTCTCACTTTAGCATCCTCTTTGAGAAACGTTTCACGAATATCCCGTTCCTCTTTTCTTCGCGCCATTTCGGCTTTAGCCGCTCTGGATGGGCGATCCCATCCTCGCCAAAATTTCCAGCAAATTGGAATTAAAACAAAGGCAACGAATGCCATTATCAAAATCCAAGTTTGAATGGTTGGCACGGTTGTCCCAATCGGTAGTGCTTCTCAAGCATCACGGTCAGGAGTTTCGCCCGTCCACTCAGCCAAAGTTCTAGCAATGTGCACAGGAACATCACTAGCAGAGAGACCTGGTCCCAATTCAATTGCTGCTGCTGAACCTGCACTCCGCATGAGAGCGCATCCCAACCTTGCTGCGGCCCATGGACTCATCCCTTGAGCCAAAAGCCCTGCGATACATCCTGACAACAGGTCTCCAGTGCCCCCAACAGACATTCGAGCATGACCTCCGCTAGCATAGCAATGTCGTCGTCCAGGAGCCCACAACTGATCTTCAGAACCTGTTCGAACAATTACACATGATTCATCCTCAACAACCTGATCAATACCATCCCTTTTTGCTCGGATACTCAATACTTCAACAGGATCTGATGCCCCCAACCAATGTTCCATTTCTTTTGTATGAGGAGTCACAACACCAAGCATTCCAGATGGCCATTCATGAGATGGTAATGCCCTAATTGCATCCGCATCAATTACCATCGGAATATTATGTTCAATCAAAGTTGAGATGATTTCACGAACTGCTTCCATAGTTGGACCTTTGCGACCCAATCCCGGGCCAATTAGTGCAGCTTGACATCCTCTCCCAGACAATGCTCTACTCAGAATTGTATCGACTGATTTTGGTGTCAAGATATCTGCGTCCGACAAATTCTCAGGAATCAATGAAAGTGGCCAATCTGCACGAGCGACTGCATCCGTTGGCATTGCAACATGGATCAAATCACACCCACTTCTTTCAGCAGCCAAACCGGCCAATAATGGTGCACCGTGATATGGGCCGCCTCCTATGATCAACAGTCGACCTCGATCCCCTTTGCGAGCATCTTTCCGAATAGGTGGGTGGCGGCGAGCATCCCCTGGCCCACAGTCTTCAACTTGTGGGGGCCAAGGCAAATTTGCTACATGTATCTCTCCAACTTCACTTCGAACATCTCTCTCCTCATCTCGCAACGACCATTTTTCTGCATGGAAGGTTACAGTGGCATCTGCTATGATGACATCAGGGCCACCCAATCCTGTAGGCATATCACAAGCCAATGTTAGTGAATTCCGGCCACGACTCTCAGAGAGCCATGAGCGTACACTTGCAACATCTCCTCGCAATTGGACACCTGAATATCCTGGACCTGCACCAATTAGGCAATCAATGACTAAAGCAGGAGTTCCAGAGCCACTTTGAGCCTGAGTTTGAGGCCATATCGATTCTTGAATTCCTGCTTTTTGGCAGGCTTCACGAAAATGTTGGGCTGCTGAGCTACGCTGGATTAAACTGGTTGCAAGGATGCGAACATCCACACCTTCTTCAGCAAGACCAAGTGCCGCAGCATAACCATCTCCACCATTATTTCCACGGCCACATAAAATCCAAACTGGACCTTTTGGTTTTTGTTTTGCCACGAGCATTCTTGAGGCCTGAGCAGCCAATGCTTGACCTGCAGCGCTCATCAAATCTTGAACATCAATTCCAAGCGCTGCCGCATTCTCATCAAAGGCAGATACTTCCGCCCAATGCATACACCAGCGAGCGGCTTCACGCCCGCGTCCGTTCGCGCCCACAATGTCCTACGAGAGTTCCGCGTCCATGACTCCTTCGGGTGATGAGAGGTGTTCCCACCCTTCAATGACGTCTCCAACATTAGCCACCAATGGATCATCTCCACCAGGTAACATCGAGATATCAGCACCTGCACCTGCACCCTCTGGAACGTTCCGATACAACGGCCTTGATGCTAAGACATGATTGAAACCAATGAATATTGCACCAACAACTCCCCAGAAGAGGAAAATGATTGTGATTCCATGAGGATTACTTGGGTCCCAAACATTCGGAGTGTTAGCAATCATGTCTCCAAAGTAAGACAGAAGGAGAACAGTGAATAACACAGGGAAGGCAATGAACATTAGGAAATCCCACCAAGGTCCAATCCATACATCGTTATCTCCAGTGTTAACGAATTCATCTCTGAAGGCAGGGACACCATGACGTATGTATCCCATTAATCCTTCTTCGGCCTCCCCAAGGTCGACCTTTCTACGCCAAGCAATCCAACCATATTGCCAGATAGTGTAAGCGATGAATAAACCGCTGAACATCAAGCCATATCCCCAGATGTGATCTTGAACTTCCAAGAATTCAGGGAATGCAACACCATCGGCATCCAAATGAATCCAAAGGAAGGTAGAAGGTAATCCAAAGAAGAAAATTGCAGAGCCTGTGATTCCAACAGACTTGTTGCGAGAGAAGCCGTGATCCACGAAGTTACGAACACAAAGTTCGACTGTAGAAATCATACTTGTCAACGCAGCAAAAGTTAGTGCCAAGAAGAATGCCCACATCATAATCCATTGTGTAACCGTACCACCAGGAGCCTGAGCGAATACCTCTGGTAATGCGAGGAAAGTTATGGCACTTGAACCGCCTGTAACTGTTGCTAATGGATCTGCTTGTACTGCAAAAATTGCACTTAGAACGGTAAGTCCTGCAATAATTGAGATGCTGTTGTTTGCCAAACCCATTGTGAAAGCGTTCAATGTTGTATCTTCGTCCTTTCGCATGTAAACCGCGTATGTGATGGCCATACCCATTCCTGCTGAACAAGACCATGCCGATTGGCTGAGGCCATTAATCCAAGTTTCAGGTTCCATCAATATTTCACCATCAACGCTGAACATGAATAGAACACCATCAGGTGTTCCATCAGAGAAATCCATCCACAAGGCCAAGAATAATGCAAGGAAAAGTAGGGCAAAGAGACTGAGCATCATGAATGTGTTTGCCTTTTCAATCATTTTAGCACCGCCCCAAATTGCAATCAACGTAATTGCAATTACAAGTGATTGGAACAATATCACTAATTCAGTTGTCTGAAGGAAATTATTCCATACTTCAACAGTATCGATACCACTATCCAATCCTCCTGTAAATCCAAGACGGAAATAATTCATGCACCATCCAGCAACAACTGCGTAGTAGAATCCAATCGCGGTTGAAATCCAAGCTGTCCACAGCCCCATCCAAGCCAATTTACGACCTCCGAAAATTCGGAATGTTCCAACAGTGCCTGTTCGGCTACGCTTACCTAAAGCGAATTCAGCGATTACCAGTGGAATTGACCAAACAAACAAGAAAAATAACCAAGGTATGAGGAATGTACCTCCACCATTAGCCCCTACCATTCGTGGAAATCGCCAGATATTACCTGTTCCAATCGCAGCTCCAATTGTTGCGAAAATAAGACCCCAGCGGGATGAAAACTCGTCACTCTTCTGCATAATACCACCTCTCTAGTCAAGAGCGCCAACAATTGGAGTCTCTTCTTCACCGGATTCATTCATTTTCTTGATCGCCAGACCTAGGCTACCCCAGACTGTGCCTGCAACTAATGCAAATAGTAAGAAAGCCAGAATTGCATTGCCGTAGGGTGCACGGTACGCAATTGTAACTTCTTCGTATCCTCCATTTGCAGGATATGAGAATGGGAAGGTTCCTGAACGCGTACCAAGCATCGCTTTGTATTGTAATTTACCACTAAATTCATCTTCAACTGGTACGTAGGAAACAATCAAGTTTCCAGTTTCATTGTTATTCAGTGTGCAATTTGAGCCTGTTTCTTCAAAACCAGTCATCGCCCATTCCTCACTGAACCATTCTTTGGGACCATAATCAGATTGTTGACGAGTAGGTTTCACCTTTCGCCACATAACATGGCTATACGTCTCGTTGATGGTGTAAGGGAACGATGGATCAACACACATCTCGATAGGAATCGGTCCTTCATCTGGAATTGTGAGGTTGTCTGAATCAATAATCCATTGACTTGTATCTGCTTCTTCGATTCCAACACGAGCACGCTCCCTTGGATTGTCAGCAATCTCAAGCATATAGAATGGGATTCCAAGATTTCGAACAGCAATGTGATCAATATCAGATGGGTGTTGATGGAAAGCAGTTCCAATTTCAATGGTGTAACAATATGAATCATGGACACCGTAATGCCAATCACAATAATCTCCAGTTGTTGGGTACAAATCACTACTCTGCATGTTTTGGTAGAGTGTCATTTCGGCCATTTCATTTCCATGGAAAATTAATTCTTCGTGATCTGGAGTCTCACAATCCGTGCAATGACCCCACGGATAAAGCACAAGTTCAGAGTAAGAATGCCAAGTCAATGTGGCTCGATAATCAGATGCACCATCGCCATCATCATCATTCATCTCAGTTAGATCTTGAATGAATCGTGTCTCTGGTTCCGAATTTCCACCCCACCAATCTTCATCAGTTTGTCCATCGGCATCATCATCCTTACCATCAACGTGGTCTTCGTTAATTTGTCCATCGCCATCATTGTCAGTGTCATCTACTGGGCCGTTGTAAACATCATTGTTTGCTCCTGTTCCAGCATAGCACATTCCAGGGAAAAGAGGGCCTGTTGCCCCTAGAGGGGCGCCCCACTCAAACTGATAATTTCGATTCAAGTCGACACCGTCGCAGCTTTCATCAACTTCTTCATCGGTGTCAGGAATAGGTGTAATCCCGGTTACAGTATTGTCACGCAGATTCTTGCGCCATCCTGCAGACTCACAGTTCCAAGCATCCTCTCCACAGAACACTTCACGATCGTATCGATTGCCATCAACATTGAGCATTGGAATTAGATAAATTTCACGGGTGTTGACCAAATTAGTGATTTCCTGCTCAGAAAAATCCTCGTCTACTCCAAGGTCACCAGGTCCACAAGGAATTCCATCTCCATTTGAATCTTGGAATTCCGTCGCAAGTCGAAGGCAATCGCCGTCGTCATCAAGAATGCCATCACCATCATCGTCACCCCATCCATCCTCATCGTACTCACCATCACCATCATTGTCTATGGCGGCAGAGCCGTAATAGTAGGCTAAAGTTTCAAGGAAAAACATCGGTACCTCGTATGACATCCATTCACGTGCATGATGGTTTCCAACTAATTGGATATCTGGGATGTCAGCATAATTCCCACAATCTCCAACGAAACTATTGCATGTCCCCCCATGGACTCCCTCAAGTTCCTCACCGCCTCCTGTGATTTTCATCCAAGGTGATGGGTGGCTGTAAAAATGACCTTTGTAATCATCAGCAGTCATATCCATTCCACGAGCATTGATTCCTCCGTCAAGGCCCTCATGAAATGACATTATGACATCATTTTGTTCAGCTAGTTGCATCATTCGATCCCGCATTGAATCATAGTCATGATAAGCCTTGAACTGCATTGCGTCAGTCCCCCCCCATGGATAAATTTCATTCGCATATGTGTAACTCCATGTGTCTTCAGGAGTATTGCCTTGCACATCATCATCTTGAGAATTTTCAATGCTTCCAGTGAGCATTGGAATCACCATACAGAATGTCACTAGCAGTGTTATGAGTCGACGATTCGCCATTGCAACCGCTTGGCCCACTCAAGTTCTCCCTTTCAAGTCAACGCATCGATGGCTTGGCGGAAACGTCCCTTAAGGGACGGTTTCGTGCGGATTACGAAAGCGAAAGCATCAACATCGTATTTCAGGTCCCGTAGCCATGGAGAACCAAACCAGTGATGAAAATTGGATGACAGATGTTGTCGAAATTGTACCCAATTGGGAAAGTGAAATGATTGGATTCAATCAAGGAACAATGGCCGTTCTGATTGGAATGATAATTCTAGTCTTAATTGCTAGACAACTATCTCTTCTGCTAATGCCTCGCTTATTCAAGACAATGTGCGAAAAAAGCCCTATGGCAGATTTGGCAATTCGTGGCTCAAGTACTGCACTTGGTACAGCCATTGGAGCAGGTCTTCTCACACTGATTTCAGTTGAGTTAATTGCAAGTGATTCAACACTGATGCCGGAACTCATCTCAATTTGGTTACCTTCGATTGCAAAAGTAACCATGCTCGTAGCTCTAATGATGTGGGCACTACGATTGACTGGTATTGTACAAAGCGTGGTCGAATACTGGGATGATGATGATGAATTAGATGGAAGTGAAAAAACTCTCATCAGTGCAGTAGAAAGTGTACTTCGATTTTGTATTGTGGTCTTCGGTTCGATATTCATTGCAGATGCATTACACTTTGATCTCACAACAATGGTCGCAGGATTAGGAATTACAGGACTTGCTTTGGCATTAGCAGCCAAGGATTCAATTGCCAACATCTTCGGGGCTGCCACGGTTCTCTTGGATCGGCCATTCAGGGTAGGGGACTGGATTATTGCAGCAGGGGCAGAAGGGGAAGTGATCATGATTTCACTTCGAACAACTCTACTACGAACAAGCATGGATACTGTTATTACGATACCAAACGCAAGTTTGACAAATCAATCAATTGAGAACTTTGGGAAAAGGCGATGGCGGAGATACAGGCCTGTTCTTTCACTCGATCTCGATAGTAATCCCGATGCGGTACAAACATTCTGTGAAGACGTTGAAAGTTTGATTCAAAATGATGAAAACACAATGAAAGAAGATGATTCATGGGCAAAAGTAACTGGTATTGTCAAAGATTCAATTGAGGTCAGTTGCAACATTTACTGGGATGTGGAAGGCGGAGCTGATGAAAGAGCTGCGAAGCAAGACTGGTTGCTGAATGTTGCACGAATTGCTAAGAAAAACAAAGTAGAATTTTTCGAGCCAAGGAATCGTAACCAACGCACACTCAATTGAGGTGAATCTTTGGCTCAACTCATATTGTTACGCCATGGTCAATCTGTATGGAATGCTGCCAACAAATTCACAGGGTGGACTGATGTTGATCTTTCAAAAAAGGGCGAAGAAGAAGCTGCTGCGGCAGGAAAGCAATTGGCAGATGTTGACATCAATGTCGTTCATACTAGCGACCTTATGCGGGCACAGCGTACTGCAAAAATTGTAATGCAACATAACCAAGTATCCAATAACTACCCTACTCACGAAGATTACCGCTTGAATGAGCGGCATTATGGGGCATTACAAGGGTTGGATAAGGACGAAACGCGTGCCAAATACGGTGCGGAGCAAGTCCACATTTGGCGTCGGTCATATGATGTCCCTCCACCTGAAGGTGAAAGTTTAGCAATGTGTGCAGAGCGTACACTTCCTTACCTCTCAGAGGTAATATTACCTGATCTTGATGCTGGAAAGAATGTCTTAGTCGCAGCTCATGGGAATAGTCTCAGAAGTATAGTCATGAATATAGAGAATTTGACCAAAGATGAAGTTCTCTGTTTAGAAATTCCAACAGGGACTCCACGGATTTATTCCTATGAAAATGGGCTATTCACCAGGGCTTAGGTGCAGCGGCTCGATACATCCGGCGGAGGAATATTCCAATACTACCCAATGCGACCATCGCTAGGCCATCGGATGTTGATGGGACTATTGCATCAGGATAAAACAACCAATACAATATTGCAAATGGTGGAATGGATAAACAAATCAGACCTGCTGCTGCTAATGAACGAGCCTGATACATACCGTTTTGGAATCCAGATACATTAGTCAAAAATCGTGTAACAAAGGATGGCTCTTTTTCCCCCCAAGCTTGATGGAATAATCTTCGTTCAAGGTGTTGTTCATATTCCCAAATAACCAGGCCGCCACGATGACTATCCAGTGCTTTTGCGGAGGAACAAAAACTGGGTACTGTAGAGATCCAACCCCCACAAAAAATGCCCTTTTGCTCTGATGATAAATTGAGAGTACCTGCAGCAACATCGCGCAATACAGGGGATGGTGAATTCTCGGGAAGTATCGCATTGTATACACCCCCTAAACAACCTCCAATCTTCACATTTCCATCAATGATTTGACAATGCTCGATACCAAAATTTCGATGAGTGATTGTTCCCCTTGTATCTGAAGAGTGAGGGGCTCGCCATTTGGTAGCTGATCGAGTTCTAGGCTCTAATAATTCCAAACGTTTGTTCCACGACCTTTCATTATTAGGGGTTGAAAGTTGAGATAAGCAAACTGAATGGAATCGACCCAGTACTTCTCCTGCTTTTCGCAGATATTCTTCGTCTAGAGGTAAGGGTTCAGTCTCTACTTTTTCAAATATCAAAATCACATCTCTTCCCTCAAATTGAAGGCCTCCTATTGCAGTATACAACTCATCGCAGTTCAACTCTGCAAGACGACGAGCGTGCCCATCTTCGTCTAGTGGAAGTATCTGTGCTTCATGATTAGGGAAATCAATTAGCCAACCCAATTCATTTACGGCCATTGATTGAGGTTTGCCACTTAGCCATACACCCCATGTTACCGTTTGTTCATTCCACCATTCTTCGGAGAGCAAATCTCCTTCAGGCAATAGGACAGGCAAACTATCCCAACGAAGATGTAGAGTTTTGGAAATGAAACCGGGAGGAGCCGAATTTCCTTCGGTCACTGAAGATGTGGCGACCTTAGGGTACCATGGCATTTCTGCAAGGTCCATGATGGGGGGCAGACACTGCATCCAAATCAATCCTCGCGAAAGGACGGGACAGATTATTGGTGACTAAACGGCGCCCAGTAGTCAATGGGCGACGCCACTGACCTCCCTCTCGCAGTCGATTTGGATGGAACTTTGATTCTAACCGACATGTCAAGGGTGACAATTCGGCGTGTTGTATTACCAAGGCCATGGCTTCTTCCAAAGCTATTATGGTTGGAAATAACTGGACGACGGGCAGCCTGGAAGCGTGAACTTGGTCAACGTTTAGAATTCAATCCAGCTGAATTAACATATCACGAAAAATTCCTCTCTTGGCTTAAGGAACAAAAGAAAACCGGTAGGGAAATTATCCTATGCACTGCATCTGAAAGTTGTGTAGCAGAAAAAATCGCTGATTATGTTGGTATTTTTGAAGATGTCATGGCTAGTGATGGAATTGTAAACTTGAGAATGGAAGCAAAGGGTAAGGCACTTGCTGAGCGATATGGAGAGGGTAACTTCGCATACGCTGGAAATTCAAGTCATGATCTCAAAACTTGGCCGTATGCGGGGGAAATCATTGTTGTAAATGCAAGTAAGCGTACAATCAAAGCATTGGGTGATCGTCCATCTCTGATATTTGAGTGAATTTAGTTACACTCAGATTAACCAACATATCTCCAAGTGCATAGAATACACCGCAAAGAAGTGGTGGATTTAGTGCTGTTAATGGGGTCCATGGGACGTCTGATGCCCATTCCCAATTGCCCAAATGAGTCCCCCACAATTCCATAATCAGGGCTAACCAAACCATGACTGCATAAAGGCGAGGTTGGGGGCCCAAATACATGAATGCCAATACAAAAATTAAGAAGACTATTCCTGATGTATCCACACCGGTCCAGGCAAAGTAAAGTGATAGGGGAACAAAGGGTAAAACAAGTGGCCAAGCAGCCTTTTCAGTTATTCTTGCGGCTATTCTTCGACCCATGTCAAAAAGAAACCAATGTCCTGCTGGGACAAATAATGGCATCATTCCTTCTCGATATTCATACAATCCCCAAGGTTCACTGAAGAACAATTCCATCGGTGTAGCAAAGGCTAGAACTGTCAACATTTCAATTCTTTCAACACGATTTGTTTTCGCAAATATTGTTCCAAAAATTGACCACACAACTAGGTCAACTATGTACTCACCCTTGACCGTCCACTCCGTTCCATTCTGATCAACCCAAAGTCCAATCGCGATAGTGAGGCCATAAATTACCTCACGCCGCATGAGGCTTGCCACTGGTTGTTGCACTTCAATGCACCCGATTCCATGAAGTGATGAACCGTAGTCGACGAGGTATGGGCTGGCTGGGGCGGACTCTTGATAGAATTGCCCATTGGCTGTTGAAATGGAGAATTATTCGGGCACCTGCGCGTTGGATTGCAAATTCAGGATATGCTTGGAGTTTAATTTCTAGAACTGACCGTGTTCGTTTGCGACGAATGCAAACAAGAGTGATGGGGAACCAACTACCAGAACACATCTCAATCATCATGGATGGAAATCGAAGATATGCTTCCGAACAAGGTTTAGGGACTAATTTTGGTCACAAAATAGGCAAGGAAAAAGTCGAAGAAGTCATGGATTGGGTTCTTGAATTTGGAATAAAATACCTTACTGTTTATGCGCTAAGTACTGAAAATATCAAAGGTCGAGAACCCGATGAGTTGGAAGAATTATACGACCTATATGTTGAAGGGTTACGTGACATTGCTTCTGATGAAAGAATTCACAAAAACAAAGTCCGTGTACAAGTGGCTGGGCGAATGGACTTGCTGCCACAAAGGGTTCTAGATGCAATTGAACTTGCAATTTCAAAAACAAAAGAATATGATCAACTTGTATTCACTGTTTGTTTGGCATATGGAAGCAGAGAAGAAATTCTTGATGCTGTTCGTTCAATCGCTTTAGATCATGCCAAGGGAGAAATTCAATTGGATGCAATCAATGAAGGAGAAATTAGCAAACGCTTGTGGACCGGTGATTTACCAGATCCAGACCTTGTGATTCGGACTTCTGGTGAAGAACGGATTAGTAATTTCTTACTATGGCAATCAGCCTACTCCGAACTTTACTTCACAGATGTATTTTGGCCATCATTTAGTAAACAAGATTTGTTAGAGGCAATAGAATCCTACCAAAACCGTAAACGACGGTTCGGGGGTTGAAATTTGGATTATCGAAACCCTGCACTCGCAGTAGACGCTGCTGTTCGCAGAGGTAATGAAGTTCTACTCATCCAACGTGGAAATCCACCTTGGAAAGGTTCGTGGGCTCTTCCAGGAGGGTTCGTTGATTACGGTGAAGACCCCGTAAATGCTGTCCTTAGAGAACTAAAAGAAGAAACAAATCTGGATGGAAAAATCATAGCGTTGCTCAATGTAAAAGGAAATCCCGCAAGGGACCCTCGCAAACACATTGTGAGTATCGTTTACGAAATATTTGCAGAAGGTGAACCTGTGGGTGGAGATGATGCCGTTGATGCCCGGTTTTGGCCGATAGAAGTTGTGCTAAATGGAGGGTTGGAAATTGCTGGTGATCACATTGAAATTCTGTCTGAGTGGCTATCTGAAAAATGAGTCTAATACTGATTTAACTTCAGGGTTCGGAACGGGGTTGCGGCCATTTTCCCTGGTGGATTTCATGCAATTCTTCCACTGTTCTGCCATTTCAGAAAAGTGACCATCGAATAAATCAGAATTATTCCAGTGAAAGAAATGGGGTTGTTCAGAAAGATATGTCAAAAATCCGCGTTTTGCTTTCGAAATCAGTAAAGTTGGAACACCTTGTACAACTGCTTCAGCAGCTAAAGTTGTACTTCCAGTTAGAACGCCATCGAAAAGTGATGCCTGAATAGGAAATTCCCATGCTGAGCCGTCCTCTGGAGCAGTGTTTTCCTTATTCTCGACGAAATGCACGTTCATTTTCCTTATTGATTGTTCATAATCGATGATTTCAGTACTATCATGGACTCCATTCCCTATTATTTTCCTGTGGAAAACGACGATTTCATCCGCAGATATACCCAATTCAGATGGAATTTGACTTCTTGCAGAATTCCATGAAGAGATTGAGGCATCTGTATCGATGTACGCTTGTGGTAATATTCCTGGATAAGTATGGGTCGGTTTGAGATTTGATTCCCAAGATTCTGGAAGTAAAATATGACTCGAAGAGCGAGTACCTAATCTGTGAGCAATCGTGTTAACTTCGGTATCTGAAATGTACCACCGCTGAGATATTCTCTCTTTTGCTGCGGCTCGTAATTCGAAGGGAGCACCCTTGGATATAATTCTTGAAACTGAATTTAATTTCAAAAAACGCCGAGCCGTAGATTGGCGTAGTCTAGCCGCCCTAAATTTACTGAAAAAAGAGCCGGATACACGCGGTACTCGCAGAATCTCTTGGGTGAAGCCTATGGCGAGCATTGCATCCAATTCTTGACGTTTAGTCACAATGAGAATATCATCCTCCTGAAACCATTGCTTGAATAGTTGAAAATGTGCAGGGTGATCAATTACCCAACAGGTGCGCATACCTTTGCGAAAAGAAGGAAGTGAATGAACCGAACGCTCATGTCCCATCAGTGTAAGCGGATAACATGGCGAAAGAACGAGTTGATACTGGTGGACAAGTTTTCGGACCCTATAGTCCAGGTGTGAAGGCCGGAGGAGTCATCTGGTTGGCTGGGCAAATCGCACCAGAAGCAGGTGGCATCTCAGAGCAAACACAGGCTAGTTTAGATAAAATTGACAATTTGCTCTCTGCTGCTGGAGTGACTAAACATCAAGTGACATTTGCACAGGTCCTCCTCAATGACATCAATGATTTTGCAGCAATGAATGAAGTATACGGGGCATGGTTAGCTGATGTCGAAATCCCACCGGCTCGTGCAGCCTTTGAAGCAGCCGCTCTACCACGAGGAGCCGCTGTAGAGATTGTTGTCCAAGCCTATGATGATAAGTGCTGTGAATGAATATGCCCGGATCACCGTATCTAGAAGAACGTCCATCAGGATTACTGACTTGGCCATTATTGATGCCAATTTTACT
Organism: Candidatus Thalassarchaeaceae archaeon; assembly: GCA_030747675.1. Taxonomy (GTDB): domain Archaea; phylum Thermoplasmatota; class Poseidoniia; order Poseidoniales; family Thalassarchaeaceae; genus MGIIb-P. The sequence continues at coordinate 13,803 of JASLKH010000036.1, forward strand.
CACCGTTTTCCTGCTTGAAGGGCTAGTAGGAACATGGGTTTGGTTTACATTTCCAAGCTATCGAATTATTGTATATGTAATCTTAGGGATTGATCTAACTATCCTCATTATTTTCTTCATAGTAACCACCAGGCAAAGCGGGGAGAATTTGGAATGAATTGGCGGCGATGGGGCGTTCTAGCAATAATTCTTGCAACTACTGCTGCGGGTTCTGTTTGGTTATGGACAAAGGGTTACTACTACGGTGTTATTTGTTGCCTTTTTCTACCGTTTGAGGGGCTTTTCTTCAACATGAAAAGAGATTCGGAACCCACTTATGTGCATCACGAGGATGCGCAGGGGCTTTGAGCAGAAGGTGAGTCGCGACACCATGGGAGAATGGGCGCTTCACTGTTTCAAGGCCTACGACATCAGGGGAATTGCCCATTCAGAACTTGATGCGGCATTCGCCAACCGCCTTGGACAAGCACTGGCAACATTTCTCGATTGCAATGCTCTTGCGGTAGGACGTGATATTCGTGAATCCGGGCCAGAATTACACGCCGCTTTTGTTGAAGGGTTAATGTCTGCTGGATGTGATGTAAAGGATCTAGGGATTTGTACCACCGGTGCATTATATCACGCTACAACATCTCTTTCTGTCGATGGTGGAGTGATGATTACTGCAAGTCACAATCCTCCGGAATATAATGGGTTCAAGATGTGCCGAGGAACTGCTGCTATGGCTGGAGATGAAATTCAAGAGTTGCGAACCGTTTTCGAGTCTGGAAATTTCCGTAGTGGAGAAGGAAGAATTACTGAAGCACCTAATTTCCTTGATGATTACAGCGCTCATGTTGTTGCTAAAGCTGGGATTCCAATCCGTTCAGTCAAAATCGTGATTGATGCTGCAAATGCAGTCCCTGGGCCATTCATCTATGACTTGTGTCAAAAAATTGGATGTGAAGTGATTCCATTATACTGTGAATGGGATAACACATTTCCAAACCATCCACCAGATCCAACACGGCCAGAGAACATGATTGATTTAGGAAATGCTGTGATTGAGCACGGTGCTGAATTTGGAATCGGTGTCGATGGTGATGGAGATCGAATAGGAGTTGTTGACGAGGCAGGAAATTTCATCCATCCCGATCGCTTACTCGCAGTATTTGCTAAAGACATCCTCGCTCAAATCCCAGATGAAAGTAGTGAGGAAGGAAGAACAATCATTCATGATGTAAAATGCAGTATGGCTTTGGAACAAACCATCGAATCATGTGGGGGTATCGCACATATGATGAGGACTGGGCACTCGTTCCTAAAACAGGCTCTACGCGAACGCCCTCAAGTGCCATTAGCGGGGGAAATGAGTGGACATTTCTTCTTTAATGATCGTTGGAATGGGTTTGATGATTCACTTTATGCTACAGCAAGGTTACTAGAATTGGTAGCCCGTAGTAATGCATCTTCGTTCTCTGCCCTCTTTGATGGAATCCCAACATATCCTTCGACAGGGGAAGCAAAGGTCCCCCTTTCAGGTGCACGAGAGGATACAATGGATGCTGTAAGAGAGGCATATGCCGATATGGAATATAGTTCAGTTGACGGGGTTAGGGTCCGATACCCCGAGGGGTGGTATTTATGTCGGCCTTCAAACACTGAACCAATTCTAGTTATGCGAGCAGAGGCCGGGGATGAAGAAAACCTAGATTACATCAAGCAAGATGTTCAAGCAAGACTTGGCTCAATTATTAATCTGACAAAATTCCATTCAGCCTAATTCACCAACGAGTATTTTTCAACCAATTGGGTAGTAATCCAATATCCAATGAAAGTGACTGCAAGACCTGTTCCAAGAGCAGGATAAAATTCCCATCCTCGATTCATTAGAACTGGCATCACAATGAACACTAGAAGAGAGGGGAGAACAAGCCATACTATGCTCTTTGAAAAATCAACAATTTCATCAGAAGATGCACCCTCATAATTCATCCACATCATTGCCAACACACTAATTGTAGGGATTGATGCGAGTACTGCTCCTAACATTGTGCTTCTCTCACTAATCTGAACTACAGCGAAAATAATCAATGCTGTGAGAACAATCTTTGCACCATCCATGTACCATGCCATACACTCGACTACAAACGGCAGAGGTCAACCTTTGCGGTCAAAAAGGTGTCGCGGACCACGAAAACCACTGTATGGTATCATCTGCGACGGAGGTTCGAACTTCCTCATATGCCTGTAAGACTTCTTTAGTTGTGAATGGGATTCCGTACGCTTTTGGATCAAATCCTGCTAGGCGTAGGGCCATTTTCATCATCAATGATACACGTTGGAGTTTTCCGAGAATCCTTTCTGTAACTTCAGGTTCTTCTCTTACCGATTTTATTGTGAACCCTGCCTCTTGAATTTCTGAGGTAATCTGATCTGAGGTTCGTAAAGTCATGACTTCTTGCAATCTAGTTTCACCCATCATACGTGTAACCATGCTTGGTAATTGACCCCCTTCACTAACAACAGCATCGTTTACAATCAAAATTCCATTACTCTGTAGCACTGATTTTGCACTGATTAATACTGATTGTAAATTAGGAATAACAAAACAACGGGCTTCAATTAAAATGTGAGAAAATGATTCTGGTTCGAAAGGAGGTTGGGTTAAAGGGGCATGCAAATATGTTACTCGTTCATCATCGAAATCAGCATACTCAAGTAATTCTTCCATCTCTACAATTCCTGTTGAATGGCATCCAAATGTTTCAGTCAACAATTGACAAACTGTCCCAACACCAGCACCAATATGCAATACTCTGCTATTTTGGTCAATTCCAGCCTCTTCTGCAAGGCGAAGCGTTACGGTTGGAGACGCGGGGAATGAATCACCTAATGCTGAACGAATTACCGGATTCCCGGCGATATCATTGACCTCCATGCATCCGCGAAACATAACGGGTCTTTCAAGAGAATGGAGCCACCGGCGAGATTTGAACTCGCGACCTCTTGATTACGAATCAAGTGCTATACCAGCTAAGCTACAGTGGCAACATTTGTGGGGAAATTACACTTGTCATAATACAACTGGGGTTCAAAGGAAACCCAATTCAGCTAATTTTTCACTATACAAATTTGCACTGTGCTCTAATGCTTCTAAAGCAGGCATGGGGCGATTAGCAAGCATGGTGAGGCAAGCACCTCCACCTGTCGAATTATGGCCTACTAAATGCCCAACTCTTTTTTCACTAACAAGTGAACTTGTATGTCCTCCACCTATGATGACAAAACCATTAGATTCACAGCACTGATTCAGGATTTCAATTGTACCAAATGCGAATGGTTTGTTTTCAAAATATCCTGCAGGGCCATTCCACAAAACGCATCCTGCATCAACAATATGTTTCCGAATTCCCATCATTGTTTGCAAGCCAATGTCAAAAATTGGTGCATCTACAGGTAAATCCTTCACTGAAAGGTCAATTCGTTGTTTATCAATTTCCACAGCAACATCAATTGGAAGATTAATTCGATCTGAATGATTGGTACACAAATCCATCGCCATATTCCAAGTGGATTCAAAGGCATCTCCAAGTTCTCCTTTCAAGAAATTTTCATTAATTTCTCCAATATCTTTTCCGGAGGCCCAAAGCATAAGGTTTCCAACTGCTCCCACCAAGATTACTGTATCTGCAACATTTCGTGAACATAAATTTGTGGCAATATCCAAACTGTCATCACACTTAACTCCACCCAGCACAACAGTGTATGGTTTTGGGGGAGTTTCTGTTGCCATCTTCAAAGCCGAGACTTCTTTGGCCATTAGTTCGCCAGCAAAGCAAGGTACAGCCTTACCAAACCCGGAGAGTGAAGGACTATTTCGATGAGCTGCAGCAAAGGCATCTGTGACATATGCATCAACCAATGGACTCAAGTTTTGGACAATTTCAGATTCATTGAGTTCATCCAAAGTTGACTTCTTCATACTCATCTCGTCTGCATGCCCCCTCACATTGTCCAAAAATAACATGTCACCCGGTTTCATGTAGCGGATGGCATCTTGAGCGATGTCACCACAAATATCTGGAACGAATGTGATGGCCCGGCCAAGTAAACGACCTAGCAAGTCTGCATGTTTTGCCATACTAATGAAATCAATTTTGCCAGGGCGACTTTGATGGCCAACTAAAATTACACGTGCACTTGCTAAGCGACGAAGCGTTGGAAGGACCGCACGCAAGCGTGTATCATCCAAAAAAGCACCAGTCATTGGATGCAGTGGACTGTTTACATCCACGCGAACGAGGACTCGCTTGCCCGCAAAGCGGGCATCTGCGAGGGTCAGTACGGACCCCATTACTACTGCCGACCCGAGGACCGGTTATGACCCATTCGCCGACAGAAGACATTTGGAGGCGGACCACTTCGACGTGGCATGCACTGGGACACGGGGTCTTTGATTGGGCCTGATGGAGAAGATTGGCGTGTACCAGTTTCTGAACTTGAAAAACGTCAATCATTGTTCTCTTCATCCCTTGCAGCACAAAATATTCCAAGTGCATGGGTGCAAGATCCTGTCGATTTGTATTGGTTGGTTGGCAACCGCCAAGCAGGGGGAGTTCATGTCAAAAGTACTGGTTCAGTCACTCAATATGTACGTAATTCTCTAGAAAGGGCAATCTATGAATCTGGAGAGGGTGCTGCACCCCACCAAGTTGAAACACATCCACGGATGTCCAACTTATCTGAAACCCTTGGTGAAATTCCTGCGCTGCAACTTGGTCGTTTACCTGCATCAGATGCATTGTTCATGCAATCAAAATTGGGAGATGGTGGGGATTGCACTCAGACTCTCTGGGATTTGCGAGAGGTAAAGAGTGAATGGGAAATCAAACGAATGAAGGAAGCTGGAATGGTTCAACAATTAATGTTTGAAACCATTGACCAAATGGGGTGTGAAGGTGTAACTGAAATTGATTTAGCCGCAGCAGCGGATGAAGTCAGTCGATCCGCTGGATTCGCAGGTCACATCCGTATGAGAAAATGGCCCATGGATTGCGAGCGAGTCGTTATTGCAAGTGGAAGTGCTGGAGCTGTTCCAACATTCTTTGATTCAGCAGTTGGAGCTACTGGCCCTCATCCTTTGGCAGGTTTAGGTGCAGGATTCAAGAAAATTAGTATTGGTGAACCTGTAATTGTTGATATTGTGCATGTGCATCGAGGATATGTTTCCGATATGACAAGAATGTTTAGTGTCGGCCCGTTAGATGATATCTGGAATGAGAGATTGTCTGACATGAGTGAAATTGCAATTGCAGTCCGTGAATCCCTTGAAAGAGGTGAAGATTGTAGTTCGGCATGGAATATAGGATCGCATATGGCCACGGAAATGGGCCATGATGGACATTTGATGGGGCAGGGGCCTGATCAAGCTCGTTTCCTCGGCCATAGTATTGGATTAGAACTTGATGAAACACCGGTAGTTGCAGCTGGATTCAATCGGCCCTTACCAATTGGAGGTACTATGGCTATTGAGCCAAAAGTTATTCATCCAGACGGGGCAATTGGGGTGGAAGATTGTTGGGTTCGAACTACTGAAGGCATGGAATGTATCTCAAGTGGAGATGATTTCCCTCTCTGGACCGAGTGGTAACTAGTTCCCAATGGTTGAAAGCCTTCCACTAATGGAAGGGGATTATGGCGAAGCCTTGGGCCACATCCCATATTGCAACTGTTGCCGCTGGCCTTGGTATAGAACATCGAATATCCGGTGATGTCAAGGAACAACTTGTTAAAATTCTAGAAGAGCATCTGAAAGTAGTCACGCGAGAAATGGAAGACAGAACACTCTCTGCAGAACCCGACAGAAAAACTCTCGATGATCCCAACAGAATGCGATTAGGATTTAGTCGTACAAGAGGGATGATGATTGACAACCTTGCTCGTGTTGATTCGGTAGGAGCAGCTGCAGTAGTCGCTGCAAACGAACAACTAGAAGCATATCTCCGTACATTATTGGGTTCTGCATCTAACATTGCTGCTGTTGACCGAGTTGGTACCATCAAACCCCGGCATTTGCAAAAGGCACTCGATGCAATGGGAGGCTCTGGGCCAACAGATGAAGCAATCGAAGCCATTGCGTCATCCGAACCATCCAGAGATGCAGTAGGAGATGCTCTTGAAGGTGGAATATCTGGTGCTTTAACACCTCAATCTTTGCGACAAATGGCACGCAGCTTCTCCAATGGAAAGCGAGTTGATGATGAAGCGATTGAAGAATTAATTTTGCTCTTCTATGACCATGTTGGAGAAGTTCAACATGAAATGAAAAGTGGTCTGCTAGGGGGAGATCCTGCTGCATTCATTACCAAATTGGATAATTTGCAAAGTCTATTCATGTTGGGGTGGATGCGACGAATGCTACAAAATGCCTGTAAAAGGGCGGATGCAGCAGGTAGCAAGATCGTTCTAGTCGACCATGTTCTGAATGTAGATCCTTGGAGTTGAATGAATGTCACGCGCTCAAAAGGCTGCAAAAAAAGCGCTTGCAGAAATTTTGCGGGATTGGGAAGAGCCGCACGGATCAGGTTCAATTTTAGACCAAAAATGGCTTCTTCGATTGGAAGCTGATGAGCATGGTCACACAATGATTGAAGTTCGACCGTCCCGACCACATTGTCCTTGTTGTTTAATCGATTTGACTGATTTGAAAATAAAAGTTGAGAAACATCGTAAAATTTCTTCAATTTATATCAAAGTAGCAGATGTACCTGATGCGCATCGATGGACTGATGCCATCAACACCTGATTATTCGGATTCATCGATATTTTCCATTTTTTTCTTGTCCGGAACGCTTGAATGGAAGTCACCAAATCCCGAGTTATGGCGACCAACACATTGCGCGTTTCTGGGGACCGCGCCAAGCACAGTGAAGAACTCGCTATTGTAGATCTTTCCGCTGCGCTAGAAGCGGCCAAGGGGCTCGCTTGGATTGATATGATAAATCCTGAGGCAGATGAACGTAAGTGGCTGCTCGCTCAAGGTTATCACGAGATGGCGGTCGAGGACTGCTTCAAAGAACCTGTTCCAAAAGCCTACGTTTACGATACGCATAGATTCGTTGTCGTGCGTGCACGTGATGCGGATAAAGAGATTGATACGGAGTTTCTTTGTGTCTTCGTGACCGATAATTTACTCATTACCGTTCGTCATTCAGCCATGCCTTCGGTGAAAAATTTCGCAAAGAGGTTCGGTTCTCGGAAGATTCAGCGTCGTGTTGAATTAGGTCCTGAATACCTACTCTACGAAATGCTCGATGCAATTGCTGATGACTGGTATCGTATCCTCGGTGGTTATTCAGGACGAATTGACGTGTTAGAAGACCGTGTTTTTGATCCAAATACAAAACATCCAGATTTACTTCAAGACCTGCACGAACTCAAGCAGGACTTGCGTGAAATCACAAAATCGGTTGCTCCTTTGCATGATGTGGTTAGCCGCATGATGCGACCTGATCAAGATTACATTACTGAATCATGTATGATTTACTGGCAAGATATTTTCGATGTGCTAACCAAACTCAAGAATGATGTTGAGAACTACAATGCGGGGGCGGCGAGCACTCGCGATACCTACCTTTCACAATCAACAATGCGCCTGGCTGAATCACAGGCTGAAGCGAATGATGTCATTCGAATCCTGACAATTCTGGCGACATTGATGTTTCCAATTACCGCAATCGCCTCAATCTTCGGAATGAATATCGAAGTCTTTGGTGCATCTACTGAAATGTTCGGACTGGAAGAAATCATGGGTTTGATGGCATTGACAAGTGCATTCATTTTAGGTTTCTTTGTCTACAAAGGATGGCTCACTCGCTAATTCCTTTCATTTTGATCTGCTTTACGTTCTTCGACTTCTGCTAATTTCAAGCGCAAACGAGATGAAATAAACCAAACTCCAATTGATATCCCAATAATTGTGACTCCAATTGCAATTATAAAATTTGGATCCATTTTTTCACCCTTATAATGGTGGAATTAAATCAATATCACAATTCCCATTTGGGATACCAATGCATGTCAATATCGCTCCATCTTGCACTAAATCATCATCAAGACCAGGGGGGAGAACTTCAGGTAATTTTACAGTTCCAGAAATTAGACGTGCCATACAAGTTCCACAATTTCCTGATGTACAATTCCTCGGAATCTCGATACCAATTTTTTCAGCAAGTTCTAGGAATGAGGTTTCTAATTCAAACTCTGCTACACCTAGCAATAATTCTCCTCGAAAGAAGCGAACTATCGAATTCCTCATGACACCTCGCAGAGGTGGTTTGTGCTTGAACCCGCCCCTTCTGCGGCTTGTCCTGTAATCAATTCAAATACTGATTGTTTTCGTAATGACAATATGGCCGATGGGAGGTTAAGCGTCCGAAGTTTTTCTCTCTGGATTCCAATTCTTTGTGTACTCATGTTGTGCATACCATCTGCAATATACACTGGATCCTATATTACGATGGATACGCCTGCTCCAAAAGAAGGAGTGGAGGAATCCCCTTACCCAGATGAGCGGTTAGCCGAGGGGATTCTATGGGTTGTTCTTGATGGGGTTCGAAGAGATATTATGGCTGATTCAGAATATATGCCAGGCTTGGTTGAAAAAAGCAAAGAGGGGACAATTCTTGAAGTTAAAACAGGACCACTTACAATGACTGGTTCTTGCATAAGAGAAATGGCAACAGGAGTCCAATCGAGGCCAAGCGAAGGACTCAATAATTTCCATCCGAATCATCCAGGGACGCCAGATGGTTGGACATTAGCTAGCACATATGATTACGATAACGATAGTATCCCTGACAACATGGTCGCAATGCTTGGAGATTATGTATGGCGAGATCTAGACCCTGACCGTGAATTAATTCCTTTCTCACAACATTACTTTGGTCACGCTGACTTTTATCGAGGAGATGAAGAAGGATACGATGTGTTAGAGGGATGGTTGACAGATAATCCACCTGATGAGGGGAAACCGAATGTGATTGTTGCACACCTTTCAGGTCCAGATCATGTAGGACATCGATTTGGAACTAAAGGTATTGAAGAATATAAAGAAAAGATGCTATGGACTGACTCACGATTGAATACTATTTACGATATGGTTCCTGAAGATTGGGCAATAGTTGTGACATCAGATCATGGTCAAACCCCTGATGGTCGACATGGTTCCCCAGATGGGCAATTAAGAAAAGTTGCAGCAGTAATGTGGGGTCCGAATATATCTGAAGGAGTAACCATACCTGGTGTAAAACAGCGTGATTTAGCCACACTTCCATCTGCCCTACTTTCTCTACCGTTACCCCATGCTGTTGATGGACGAATACCATTAGATGCATTTGATATTTCACAAGAAAAGAAAGATGTTATCGAACAATGGAACTGGAATGCAGCTATAGCGAGAAATGAATGGTTGAAAGAAGAAGGTTGGCCATATGTGGAAGGGTTAACCGAAGAAGAAATCCAGTGGGATAAATTACCTGACGATGAACTTGGTGTGAGAAGTTCAGATATTATTCTAGCAGTAATCGCAGCGACGCTTATCACTGCGATATTCTGTTGGAGAATGGTGCGAGAAAATGTCGCTCCAGCAAATATCAAAAAATATGTTGCAGGCTTTGCTGCCGTAGGCGCTTCTTCTGCATTAATTGAGTATAACTACCCAATATATCCCATGAGTTTTAATTTGCTAATTGGTGGTTTGGCCTCCCTATTCTTATTTGGGATGTCTTGGCGGATACTTGGGATGAATCATAGTAGGAAAACAACTTGGGAATATGATGATGCTTCAGCAGGTCATTGGAAGTATCTACTTGGGAGCACGGTCCCACTTCTATGTCTTGCAGCATTTGTCCTAATGTTTCCAAATACTAGACACTCACTTGGAGCATATGTTGTATGGGTTTCATGTTTGTTACTACTGCGTAATTACAAAGAAAATGATTTGAGTCTAAATCTTGCTGCTATCAGTTTATTTGTGCTCTGGATACCACCATTATTGTTCTCTCATGTCCGAATAATTGGGTTTGATTTGACTCGAGGGATGTTGGTTTATACTCAAATCGAAACATTGGATTTGGCAATATGGTGTGCCATTGGAGTTGGGTTTTCTGCAGGTTTAGCAACATTAATTCGAATTGGAGAATTTGATCTGAAAAGAATTGGAATTCATGCAATGACATTTGCTTCACTGCCTATACTAATGGTGCAACAATCCAATAATGTAGATTGGATAGTTATTGGAATCGTCCTACTAGTTTTGATAATTGGAATATATCAAATCATGACCTTTGGTAAAGATACTGAGAGGTTGGTCATTACATCAGCATTAGCGTGGATGACAATGTCATGGGGTGTATGGGGGGGTTCTATTTGTCTCATTGGTTTCGCTAGTACAGAGCGATTGTTAGCGGGTCCTTGGAGCTCTATTTTGGAAAAACGTTCAGATATTCGGCAAGAGACTGCTAGAATTGTAATGCTTGCACTACTACCCCTTACTATTTGGTATGGAATTTGGTGGACGCTGGGTCAAGTCGAAGGTTTGTCATGGGATTTCTTATATCCAAGAGAAATAGATCCGGGGGACATCCTCCTTCGAGGGGGTTACATTGGAGATAGATGGTCTCCAAGCAATGAATGGGTTGCATTCATGGGGGCAGGACCAGTTATTGCTGTGATGCTGGTTATGTGGCGAACATTCCATCGTGTAGGATGGCCATTACACTTACTTGCAGCAGCATTAATCATTCGATTCTCATTTATGTGGCTACATCTTTCATATGCTGCAGATTCCCCACGCCTTGTGTTCAAAGCAACATGGGATGCATTCTATGGAATTATTCTAGTATTGACATTAACACCGTTTGTCATATATCAATTACTAAGACCATCAAGCAAGAATTCAGTGGAAACTGTTGAAGATGAATAGTTAATTCAGCGATCTTCCCAACGAGTCCATCGGCCTGTTTGTTTGTTAAACGCTAAGCCTGCTTTCTTCATCCATTTGTTAAATTTGGTAGCGCCAGCACCGGTCGCAATAATGAAATCTTCACGATCCTCTTGAGCTTGGATGTATCCTTTCACTGCCAAGGTTTGGTCTATCCACTCATTGATTGACATTAGGCCACTGTTCAAGTTACTCTCTTCAACAGCAGCAGCAATTGTGTCTGCACTAGCACCTGTTGCTGCAAGGTCTGCGGCAATCAAATCTTGAACACTGGCATTCTCAACAGCCTTTGGAGGGCGAATTACCTTACTGCGGGGTTTCTTGGATGCATCAATTTTAATCCAATCTTTCTTCACATCCATTCGAGATTCAACCACATCGGCCATTGGTGAAGTGAATGATGCTCCGCAATCCCAACACATAAATCCGAAATTGTCCATTGTTTCAACATTTACATTTGAACGTGGATCCATTTCTTCTCCACATTCAGGACATGAATGAAAACATAAGGATGGCACAATTTTTCTGCGGAAGTCGACAATGTCTTGCGGTGTCCCTTCAAGTTCAAGCAATTCATGATCGCGAGCTGCTTCTAGGCCTCGGGTCTCTAACTGATCTCGTATCTTTGACCGTTGCTCTTCCTTTGATTCATCATCAAAGTTATTCTCTAACTTAACAATCAATTCAATTGTTTTCCCAAGACGATTCATCACTACTTTTTGACTACGGAATTGCTCGACTTTAGCAAGTTTTAGGCGCTCCTGCTGCTCTTGCAACTCAAGCAGAATATCCTTCTGCTGTCGCTTAAATCTCTGCTCTTCGATTTTATCCATTGGTTTCTTAACTTCACTGGATAGGACATTAGAAAGATATCTTTCTTTACCTGATTGGGTTGTTCCAGATTGTATAACTTCAAGCACAGATCTTGCAATCTCAGCCTTAAGGCCATAGTTTTGGACTAATTGGTCTTTATCGAGTTTCTTCAAATCTCCAATTTTTAATCCTGAATCTGCAAGAGTCATCGCAGTGGTTTCATCAACCCCTCTCCGTAAAAGAGCAAGGTAGGTGTCTTTCTTTGCCATATTCATCCCCTATATCCGTAGAGTACCACTCAACCTACTTGAACCACTGGATTCAATTCTCATAGCCGCACACAAGGTACGCGTCCGGTCCACCCGAAAGGGGGGTTCCCTATCAAGTCAATGTCGGAATGGTGTCATTTGTAGACTCAAACTACTGAAATCAATTCACAAATCATAACCCAATCTTCTGGTTTGAGCATTTCCGGTCGTTCTTCCATCAACGAATGATTTGACAAATGGGTCAATGCGGTATTCCAACGGTCACGGTGCCACCCAGGAATTCTTGCTAGCCTTTTTGGTGGCCTTTTCAATAAATTTCTCAATTTTTTGCGGCGATCAGCAAAGCAATGAGAAACAATTTGCCTTAGTAATCGACGATTAATCTCTCCTTTCTCTGATTCAAATCGATTAACAGGAAGAAGGCGGACTAAACGAGAATGTACTCGCGGTTGTGGAATAAAGCAAGAAGGTGATACTCGTCTACCCATTTCTACATCAAAATCAAGCCAAAGAGATATGCCCAATGGTCCTCTATCCATAGGCCCTGCTTGCATTGTCATTCTCTCTGCAAATTCTTCTTGTACGAGGAAAATAATCACAGATAAATGCATTTTTTCTCTTTGGATTCTTTCAAGCAACGGACTAGAAATCTGATACGGT
>JASLKH010000037.1 GCA_030747675.1 Candidatus Thalassarchaeaceae archaeon
ACGCATCATTAAGTCGGCAAAGTTAATTCCGGCCCTATGGACTTCAATCAAGACCTCACCCTCATTCGGAGCAGGGGGTTCTTCTTCGATGATTTCAATAGCTTCTAAGCCACCCCTTTGAGCATAAACGACACGTTTCAATTTGAGACCTCCTGATTCATTAGCAGATGTTCTGCAATAGTTCCTGTTTGAAGATGTTCGAGAAGTTCAGGAATATTCTCTTTACCCGTCAGAGTATACCATACACCTTCTGGATAAACAACACAAGATATTCCATGTTCACATTTACCCAAACATCCGGCTTTCTGCACTCGGACGTTCGAGATGCCTTCTCTTTTTGCGGCAGTCTTCACTGCTTTCATTAGAACCAAGCTTTCCTTGGTTGCACAACATCCCTTAGAATCACCCATTTCTCTTTCGTGGGCGCAGAAAAACATATGTCGATTAAATCCAGACATAAATCTCACATCATCGCATCAATTTCTTTGACGAGTTGCCAATCACGAGGAGATAATCCATCAATATCATGACTCCATGTACGAATCAAAACTTTCCCCCAACTAAGTTCGAATTCAGCGTGGTGATTTTGGCTTTCACAAATGGCACCAACCCTGTTTACGAATGATAGAGCGGCAGAAAAGTCAGGGAATGACCACACTCGTTCCAAATGGTGACTGTCAACCACTGTCCAATTTGGATGATGATCCATTAATTCATCCCCATATGTGCTCGTCGCCGCCACCCTTGGATTCTTTTTCAACATCTTCATGGAGTTTCGCACGTCTTTTTTGGTCTTCTCTTTCATAATGAAGGAGTTCAGTATCGTCAATGTATGGGGGGCGTAAATGGGCAATTAATTTCACTTCAACAACAATATCTCTAGATACCCATCGATACGAACCCTCTTGATCTAGTATCTCTAGACTCATTTTGTTGATTCCAATTAACCGTCCTCTAATGAAAAGTTCAGCATTCTCAATTAATGCACGAGGATCAAGTAAGATTTCGACAATATCATCCCTACGAATTCCACGACGCCTATCAATGAGGGGGCCAGTTAGAATATCCTCACAGACTTCCGGTTTCCCATAACTTTCCCAAATTGAAACAGCCCAATCGGGTAATTCTGGTGCTTTGTTAGTTCCTTTCGTCATACGCCTCGTAACTTCGAAATCCCCCTGACACTTGAACCGATGGGTAATCACAGCCCCTTCATTGAAATGGGTTAGGCCCAGCGGCAACATGAGGGTGGCCCATGGGTTCGGTAGTTTGGCGGAGTATCCCTACAGTACTAACTGTGGAAGAGTTACTCGATAAATCCTACAGTCGTGCTAAGAAGGCTGCAAATCAAGTAGTCGACAAAGACCGAATTTTTCGAACTCGCAAGCAAATGACCAGAATGATTCAATCGGCAGGTGACAACCTTTCCTCTACTCTACTCGATTGGGTGCACCGATGGCCAAGTTTAGATCAGATGTCACCATTTGATGTAGCATTGGTCGAGGCTGCAGTTGGGTGCGATGACTACCGCCAAAGCCTTGGTGCCTGTCAATGGGCTGCAGGGATGTGCCAAGATATAACAATGCAAAATTGCAAAAAGTTGCGAAGAATGGTGAATTTACCTCCAATGCACGAAACCCGTCGAGAAGCCTATGGCCGCATTTCGAGTATCATAGGAAGAATTAGGGGAAATCTGGATTTCTTAAGGGATGCTAGAGACATATTACGCACTTTGCCAATGATTGATGCCTCAGAGCCGTGTATTGTAGTTGCAGGTGCCCCCAATGTAGGCAAATCAGCTCTTATCGCCTCAATGTCTTCTGGGAAACCAGAGATCGCCGAGTATCCTTTCACCACACAGCAGTTACATGTAGGTCATTTTGTAGATAGAAGAATCCGCTACCAATTAGTGGACACCCCTGGTTTATTGGATCGTCCGATGATTGAGAGGAATCAAATTGAGATGCAAGCAATTGCAGCCCTTGAACACGTAGGGGACCTCTGTCTTTTCCTAATGGACCCATCTGAAGCAGGGGGGACTAGTAGGGAATCACAACAAAATTTGTTGCAGGAGGTTGCAATGCTATTACCTCAAACCCCACTGGTTGTTGTTGATGGAAAAGGTGACTTATTGGAAAATTTGGAACCTGAAGAATGGTCTGCTGTAGTCCAGATGGAGGCTGATTTATTAGAGAATCCAGATGGCCCAATTCCTGAAATTAGGAATCCCGAATCTGGCCATTTAGTAGTTAGTGGAACTATCCCAGCTGGAATTGCAAGGTTACAGTATGAAATCACATCTAGGATTAAGAAGAATCAGGGCAATGACCCATTATCCTTGCCAGAAAATTGGCATCGAAATGATGAGTAATCAAATCGATGTAACGTGCCCGCACCTTGTGCAGAATACTTTGCGTTCTTGGAATTCAGTATCAAGCCCATCAAGTTGTATTGCAACTCCGCAACCTGCACAGCAAAACGCGCTCATACTTACTCCCACTAGTATCCGGTTCTTGAACGACTCGCATCAATTATTCCTTTTTACGCATGCTTGCAACCATCGGAAACGCCATGTGGAGACCTGATGCACATAACCCAAGACCTACCAGAGCCAGTAATGCTGAAAACCAAGTAGCTAGATGTACTGACCATTCGGTAGTAACTGTATTTTCTCCCAATCCATCTGAACCAGTTTGCCCCCCTGTCACGAATCGAACACTACCTGGTTCTAGTGAATGATAAACATCACCTTCATTTTCAGGCCCACCAGCCAAGAATTTGTAATCAGATGCAGTGCAATTTGTCAATCCAGTTTCATCTGGTGGGCAAGATTTTGCATATTTCGAATCAACAATTCCAATCCATGATTTTTCATCCAATTCAAGTGAAATTTCAAGTTCAACATTAAGTAAGAAAAATGCAGATGGGACATCAAGGTCTTCACTGGTCATCCCGGTTGGACACAATTCTTCATCCATTCCAACACATCCTAGCACTGGGATTTCTTCCTCAATACTACCTGATGCAAATCCAAGCATCGAAATGAGGACCAATAATATGCAAATTGAACCTGTTGCAAATGGAAGAATAGATAAAACACGCACCATTATTGACAATTTTAAACCCCCTCATGCGGCATTGAGAACTATTGGTAGAATTAGGGCAAGAACCATAATCGCCGGAGCGACATACAATAGAATATTCCAGCGTTTCCTCTGCCGTTCTCGATTCTCATATTCATCGTTACACCCTCCATCTCCACAAATTGGGGGGTCCCGCTTTAATTTGATTGGTGTATGACAAATAGTGCAATGACGGTGAGGTGCGACATAAGCCGAGGAGTTTGGCGATTTAGGAAGCCCAGTACCTTGTTTTTTCTTTGATTCACCTTCTTTTGAACGAACCACATTTGCTCGTATCTGATCTGCAAGTTTTTCCTTTGCCATTGTATCAACCAACCGTAATCCTAGTTCCTTTGAATTCATTTCCAGAAAGAGCAGATGCCAAGCGTTCTACTTTTCGCCCATCGATAACAGCCAAAGGGAGACTGTAATCAATCGCTGCTTGCACACCTACAGGGTCAATAACACCCGAACCCCCAGCCTTTCCATGCACTGGTGGGCCTACGATTTCCTGAAGTTTTTCAAGTGTCATGGATTCTATAGAACGAGCATTTGAATTGATTTTCGGATCTGAATCATATACATAATCGACATTTGTTGCGATAATACATTGTGTGGCTTTTGCATCGATTGCTAGACGAATAGCAACATTGTCAGTTGTATGTCCCGGACTTGTCCCCCCCATTACGACAATTTGATGATTTTCTAGTGCCCTTGCGGCTGCAGTTGTGTCTGAAGGAATCCCATTACAAACATCTAGTCCCGAATGACTCAGTGTTTGGGCGACAATAGTTGCGTTTAATCGAGTGGCTGCAATTCCGATTTCATCAAGCGCAGCGACGTCTTCAATCAATGGTTTAGCAATTGTTATTGCATCTCGAGCCGGTACACCACCACCAATTACCAAGCCGATTCTCCCTCCTGAACCAACATGTTCACTAACAGCCTCCTTTACTTGATCAAGCCAAACGTGCCTTTCAACTTCATCCGGGTGTAGTAAACTACCTCCCAAAGCCACGACAACAGGGGGTTCCATTGGTTATCGCGTAGCGCATCCACCACATGACGCCTTCGGCTATTTGACAGGTTTTTTTGGGTCTTTGTACTGGGTTTACGCCGACGTAGTCGGCGGTAGGATTGAAGGGGGTCGCCTATTCGTTGGGCTCGGAGGCGTAATCGTGGCAGAAGATCTTGAGACTCAACAGCGACGCCTTCGAGCAAAGAATAGCCTCGAAGATTTGCAGAAAATGCGAGGGATGGGTACCGAATTAGTGACAGTAATATTGCCACCAGACCGCCAAATACATGATGTTAGGCAGCAATTATCGCAAGAAATCGGACAAGCCCAGAATATCAAATCAAAGCAAACTAAGAAGCATGTTTCGGATGCAATTGAATCAGCATCTAGTGCAATAGGGAGATATCGAGAAACACCTGAACATGGTTTGGCAGTCTTTACTGGACATGTGATTATTGGAAATAATAAAACTAGAATGGTGACAGTCGTAATTGATGATCCTCCTGAACCCTTTAGATCATTCAGGTATCGTTGTGACAGTACATTTGAAACAAGTCAACTGGAAGACATGTTGGTTGACAAAACCTGCTATGGTTTATTTGTAATCGATCGTGGAGAAGCAGCTTATGGCATTGCAAGTGGAAAGCGTGTCCATTGCCAAGAAGAGTTGGAATCGAATATTATGGGTAAACACAGGCAAGGTGGCCAATCCGCCCAGAGGTTTGAGCGTTTGATTGAAGAAGCAGCGCACAAATTTTTCAAGCGTGCTACTGAACATGCAAATGAGTATTGGTTACCAATGATTTCGGATATGAAAGGAATCATAGTAGGGGGTCCCGGTGCGACAAAAGATTTCGTAGTGAAAAATGACTATTTTCACCACGAAATAAAGAAATTGATACGTTCACCTCATTTCGACGTTGGTTATTCAAATGAATCTGGATTGCGCGAATTGGTCCAAAGGGCTGGGTCATTAATGCATGAGATTGAATTAGATGCAGAACGTAATTTGGTTGACCAATTTTTGGCTGAAGTGATGCGTGCCCACCCAAAGGCAACATATGGTGAAATGATGATTCGAGCAGCGTTAGAACAAGGAGCAGTTGACACATTACTTCTATCAGAGGGTCTCAAATCGTTCAGGATGGCATACTCTTGCAGACAATGCAATCACGAATGGGTTGTTACTAGTCAGCGATTAGTTGAGATTCCCCCTTGCCCATCATGCCAAGCATCTGCAGACCAGGTTCGTCAAAATGAAGAGAAGATTATATCGTTGATTGATGAGTTAACAATTTTGGCTAGTCAATCATCTTCTAAGGTAAAATTAATTTCTTTGGAAACAGAAGAAGGAGCCACTTTGATGCAAGCATTTGGTGGAATTGCAGCACTTCTTCGATATGCTTGGAGTTGAACAAATGCGGGATTTAATTGAAGAAGTTCTTCCAGTATTTGAAATTGCAATAAACAAAGTTGGTATTGAAGGAAATCACTGGAAATCAATGCTTGGGCGTTCTAGGGAAGCAAGCCAAGGTGACATTTCATTACCGTGTTTTCCATTTTCTAAACAATTGAGGTTAGCACCAGATGTTATCGCTGAATCAATTGTTGAGTATATTGATTCATCATTACCTTCAATCGGAGAAGTGACTGCTTCTGGTGGATATGTTAACATTCGGGCTGATATTGAATGGCTAATGGATCGATTACTCTCCCCTCAAGAAAAGCAAAGTCAAGAGCGCATCTTGATAGAACATACTTCTGCTAATCCAAATGGCCCATTCCATGTGGGTCGGGCACGAAATGCAGTTCTCGGAGATACATTTGTTCGGATGTACCGTGCAGCCGGTCAAGACGTGACAGCTGAGTATTACGTTGATGATATGGGTAAGCAAGTTGGAATTTTGTGCTGGGCTTTAGAAAATTTAACTATAGAAAATGTCGAATCAATACTAGAAAAAGCGAATATAGAAACTGAGTTAGGGCCTCATGGAGATAAGGCTGATCACCAACGTGTACTATGGTACCAAGCCGCAAATGCGCTGAAGGAAAAAGACCCCTCGGTAGATGCAGGTGTTACTGAATTGATTCAACTTTCAGAAGAAGCTGATCCTGATGTATTATCTAGATTTGAATCTGCATACCAGCCCGTGTTAGATGGAATGCTGGAAACACTGGCTAGGATGGGAATTTCTTTCGATTCCTTCACAAAGGAAAGTCGTTTTATTGTCGATGGAAGTGTTGAAGTTTTGATGGATTCCTTAGAAAATAGTGAGTTGCATGGAACCGCTGAAAACGGTGCTCACTTCTTAGAACTCGAAACCAAAGGTGTGAAAGGGAAATCAACAAAATTCTTCTACAGAAGAGGGGATGGTTCGAGCCTTTATGCAACACGTGACTTAGCATATCATCAATGGAAGTGGAGTCAAGCAAATCGCTTATTGAATATACTTGGCGAGGATCACAAGTTACAATCCAAGCAAGTTGGAATTGCACTTGAAGAATTAAAAATTAAAAATCCAGATGTTGTATTTTATGCATTTACTAAATTGGCTGATGGGAAAATGAGTACAAGGAGGGGAAACGTCGTCTTCATGGACGATCTTCTTGATGAGGCTCAAGGCCGTGCATTGGCAGTAGTTCAAGAGATTCGATCCGATATTGAAGAGGAATCATTAGCAAAAATTTCCGAAGCAGTGGGTGTTTCTTCAACACGATTCAATATCGCTA
Organism: Candidatus Thalassarchaeaceae archaeon; assembly: GCA_030747675.1. Classification (GTDB taxonomy): domain Archaea; phylum Thermoplasmatota; class Poseidoniia; order Poseidoniales; family Thalassarchaeaceae; genus MGIIb-P. The sequence continues at coordinate 6,871 of JASLKH010000037.1, forward strand.
GGATATCTCCTGAAAAAGGAATTACATTTAGGTGGGAAGATGCCCTATCGCTTGAGAAAGATAGTGCTCCATTTATCATGTATAGCCATGCTCGTTCGTGTTCAATATCACGACGTGCTGGAGCACAGTTACTCCCCACTGGTGTTGACATGAAGGTTTTAGATGAAACTGCAATTGCCTTGATTCGACGAATGGCTAAAATGCAGGATGAATTGCAAAATGCAATTCAATTGGCCCGACCAAATTTATTCTGTGATTGGTTGAGTGGAATGGCTGGCGATTACAATCGCTTTTATCGTGAAAATCACGTTGTAGTGGGAGATGAAATAAATCTTCAAAACTTGCTACTAAATGAATTGGCTCGCGACCATCTTAGAAGAGGGTGTGATGCAGTGGGAATTATTCCGCTTGAAGAAATGTAACCCTATTCTTCTTCAAAAAATCGCTCAATTTCCTCACCAGCACCGAAAATTGAGGCGAAAATTGCTGAAATCCAATTTACCATGTCATCACTCTGTGATGTCTTCATTCAATGAGTTGAATTTGTTTTGCTGTATTGTGCGTCGCTCACGATCCTTTTCATTTAACCAGGCTTCTCGAGAAGGCATTCTATGTTCTGTCCCTGCCGATGTTGATTGAGCTCGCATTTCAATTAACCTCCGGAATGCTTGTTTGTAGTCATCAGCACGCTTTTCCCAATTTGCGGCTGGCCACCCACAATCCCAACGGCTCGAGTCAAACGTGTTTTGTTCAATCCAAGATCCACAACGAAGATTGTAACATCGTGCTCTTTCATTGTCACCTTCAACCCAAAAAGATCGCTCTTCACAAACTGGACAGGGGTTGCGATCAAATTCAGCGAGTATGAATTGACCATCTTCACCCACATAGTCGATTTCCCACACGGTTATATTTCCACTAACAATATCTGTTTCACCAGCTTTTGCGAGAAATGCTCTCAATACATCCCATGCATCTTCCTCTTTTGAGAATACACCGAGCGTTGTTTCAGAACCACCTGGGGTTGCTACAATGGGGGCGAATACTTGCTTCAAGACGCCCTCCATGAGTGCGCCAGTAGTTGAAAGGTGAAATAACCCTCCGCTAGGATTGGTGCATAGCCAATGTTTCTGCCATGCGTTCGGGGGTTGCCGCTCTAACAACGGCAATTGGCTTTTCTTCCAGTATTAAAATGGCATAAGGGAGAACATCGATACTTGCCGTAAGAATTGGATTTTCCTTCAATATTTTACTGGCATCAATTCTAGGCAGCCATTCAATATTTTCTTCCTTTCCAAGCAACGCTTCAAGTTCAATACAATGCAAGCAATCATCATCTGTTATGATAGTCCACTTATGCCCCATTGTGTTGTGGTAAAAGGCACACATTCTTAGGTCAGTCGCTTTTACCATTAGGCATGGTTGAAGTTGGTAATGATGCACCTGATTTTTCACTTTGTGATCAAGATAACAATATAGTGACTTGTTCAGAACACCATGGCAAAAGAATTGTTTTGGCTTTTTTCCCTGCTGCATTTACTGGAATTTGCACAACTGAGATGTGCACATTCCAAAACAATTTATCAAAATTAAATGCAGTTAATGCCGCTGTATTTGGGATATGTTCGGATTCCAGATTCGCCAATAAGGCGTTTGCAGATCAGAATGGAATTACTTTCCCCATCCTTTCAGATTATTCTAGAAAAACAATAGAAGATTACGAAATTGCTCTGTACGACTTTGCAGGAATGCCAGGTTATACTGCTAGTGAAAGAGCGGTTTTCATCATAGATGAAGATGGTAAAATAATGTGGAAATGGGTGGGGGAAAATCCAGGGAAGCAGCCAGATTATGATACAGTATTATCTAAATTAGGGGTTTAGAAAGTTGAGCCCTCAGGCCAAAACATCTCTACTAAAGCAAGCCCGCCATCATGAGGCATGGGTGCATCCGGCTTTTCGATTCTTACTTTAATCGTTCCAACGTTCAAATGACCAGATATAATTTCAATAATTTGCTGGCACAGTGTTTCCATCATGTGGACTGAATCACCGCGCGCTATGACGTCATGAGCCGTGCGTTGTAGAAATCCATAATCAACACTTGAATCTAACTCATCATTCGCTGCAGGACTTTTTAATTTGACCCAAATACTGACAATGAAAGGTTGAAATTTCTCGCGTTCGAAATCAAAAACACCATGCTTCCCCTTAATTTTGAAGTTCTCTACAGCAATTATAGTACTCATGATTCCACCTATTCTTCACGTTCATGAACCCAAATAATATGATATCCAAATTCGGTTTTAACAAATCGGTCAACTTCCTTCAAAGGTTGTTCAAAGCAGGCAGCACTGAATGCCGGCACCATTTCCCTTTCATGGAACCAACCGAGATCCCCTCCCCTTTGCCCACTAGGGCATTTGGAGTATTTTTTAGCAGCCTTTTGAAATACTTTCAAAGGTTTTTTTGCAGTATTTATTTCACTCAATATTCGTTTAGCATCTGATTTCTGTCGGAGTAATATGTGACTCGCATGTGCACGTTTTTCCAAGATACCACCTACCAGGATAACCATGCAGCATATGTTCCATAGATAATGCCGCTAACAGCTAATGATTCTTCATTGAATCGATCCATGTCGTCGTGGAATGTATGGTATTCCCATGACCCCGATCCATAGCAAACAATTGCACGTCCCGGATCGTCTCCTTCTTCTCGTTGTATGTCATAAACAAATGGCCCATGGTCGCTGTTGTATGGCATCCCATCGGGCCCATTTTTCGGCCCGTCTAAAGTATCAACATTGATGTTATATTTGTCCGCAAGACCCATTGGGTTTTCACTTTCAAAAGTATTAACAATTCCTCGAATGTGTTTTGTATCTCTCGCATCATTTCCAAACATCCACAATCCGTTTCCTCGGTTTTCTAAATCAATATCAACATGATTCATGTCAAGGTTGATGTAAAGTCGGAGATTTTCTTGGAGTGATGGTTGGTATTGGCTAACATATGCTTTTGAACCATGTAAACCCTCTTCTTCTCCTCCCCATGTGCAGAATTTGATTGTGTACTTCGGTTCACCAAGTTCCTCGCCGAGTTTTGCAAACTGACGAGCAAGTTCCAATACTGTTGCAGTTCCGGAAGTATCGTCAACCGCACCAGGGCCACTATACACAGTATCATGATGTCCACCGAAAATGATTTCCTCTTCAGTCTCACCAGGCAATACTCCGCAAGGCACCCGCACATTTCGGTCACCTTGATTATCAACATCAGTGTACAAAGCGATCAAATCATCGCCATTTCCAACACGGTCAAGGATGTCATTACCGACATTATCACTAACCATGATGAATGGAATACCGTCTGGAAAATTCTCGAACCTAGATGTGTCAACGGATTTGAAGTAGGGAACACATCGCCCATTTTCACCAGGAATTTTGCAATTGTTCGGTGGGTTTTCAGGATCAGGTGCGTAGGTGACAAGGATCAGTCCTGCAAGATCATTTGCTTGTGCAAGTAGGAATATGTCGGTATTACTCGTAACTCCACCTTGGCCATACACCAGACCTATGGTGTGTGCTGCATTTGACCAATTTTGCTCAGCACTTCCATTTCCTAAATCAGTCACTCCTGTTTGGTCTTGATATCGAATATCTGCAGTGCCACTGTAACCTTGTATAACAAATTCTTCACGATGAACAAATTCAGTTTCCGAACCACCAGCAATTAGATCAGGTGGGCTACAGGGTGCCAATCCACCCAATGGCGAGTTACCTGGTGAGCAGATTGAAAGTCTCGGTTCATCTTGGATTTCGAACATTGGAACTGCAAAACTATCCATTGTCGCTGATAGGCCGAAAGATGTGAAGTTATCAAAATTCGATTGAGCCGCATTGTGTTCTTCCTGAGTCCCTGACATTCTCCCTTGCCATTGAGGGTGACCTAATGCAACTAAACCCTCTGCGAAAGCACGTGCTTGTGTGGGGTCAAAATCAATCAAATCATATGATGGCTCGCCTTCGAAAATAGATAATATTTCATCACTATAGATGAATGCAGATACTGAACCCCCAATGAGGAGTACGGCAACAACCGCAATAACGGGAGTCGTTGCCCATGGGAATTTGTTTTGAAATCGCTCTAATCCGGCTAATTCAGTCCCGATTAGTCCTGATGAATCAGATTCAATTAATCTGGAAATTCTCTCTTTTTTATTACCTGAAGAAACTAAACCTCTCTGTTTGAGCATTTCTGCTAACTCAGATGAAGTGTGGTCTTCGTAAGCCATAATTCTCTCTTCCTGTAAATTGCGTACGCGTTTGGCATTATTCAAGTCGTGGGTCTATTGGACCTCTTCACCTGTCCAACGTGCACCTAATTCGTGTTCAATTCCCATTTGGTCAAGGATTCGAGCGACAACGAAGTCTACCAAATCTTCGATATTAGTGGGTTTGTTATAGAAACCAGGGCTTGCTGGAAGGACAACAACTCCCCAATTTGACAATTTTGTCATGTTCTCTAAATGTACTGTCGCATAGGGTGACTCTCGAGGGACAACAATAAGTGGCCGTCGCTCTTTTAGAGCGACAAGTGCTGAACGAGTGACGAGGTTGTCAGATATCCCAGTAGCTATTTTGCTAATGGTTGTTCCACTTGCGGGACAGATTACGTAATGATCAATCTTGGCAGAACCAGATGCAGACCTAGCTGCGAGGTTGTCATTATTTTCGAGGGACACACCAGGAAGTTCTGACAAATCAGCCGCAGTCATACTTAATTCTAGATTGAGGTTTATCTCTCCTTCTCTTGTGACAATGAGAAGAACTTTCCACCCCGAATTTGATAATGCACGTAGTAATCGTTCTGCATAAAGAGCGCCGGATGCACCAGTTATTGCAACAACAGCCTCTGGCATAATGCTGCCTCAAGCATTTCCTTCTTGAATGCTTGTCAGGAATTGTGACAGGACAGGCATCGCATTGGTAAATTCTCCACTGTCTCCACCCCATGCGACACGAAGATAGTTCTTCAGATCTGCATGGAACATACCTCCTGGCGTTGCTAGAAGCCCCAGTGGTTTACCGTATTGATGCATAGCCTCAACAGCATCAGTATCAATAGAAAAAGCGCCAAAAATACCGAATGGAGGTGGATTCCAATCAATTCCATGTTTTTTGAGAACCTCGAGTAATTTCGGTAAATTGTTCTCTCTTGCAACCCAAATGGCATCCAACGCCTTGTCCAAATTATTGAATACAGCACCTGCGATAGAAACTGAGGGCGAACTAGCCATTCCTTGCATATTTTGGAATGCATGCTTTGCATTCTCGATAATTTTAGGTGCCCCGAGAATCCATCCAAATCGAAGTGGTCCAAGTCCGTAAGTCTTTGTTAGAGAGTTCACAGAAACTGCATTATCGGACTTTAAATACATCGGCCTATAGAATTCTGTACCTTTTGCTGCATCAAGATATACCTCGTCAGAAACAATGTTCACACCCGCTTTTTTTGTAACATCAACTAGCCAATCTTGGTCCTCTTCTGAAATCATCTCTCCAGTTGGGTTCATAACTGGTGTAAGTGCAATTACACCGACTTTTGGTAGAATATCCATGACCTCGTCACGATTTAATTTCCATATACCGGGATTTGGTCCGCGACTGAAGGGAATAACTTCACAACCGATTAACCGTGCTGATTGTGATACAACTGCGAAAGAAGGCATCTCTACACCAACTACTCTCGGCCCATCTTCGGGTAGGGCTGCTAGTATTGCCAACGATATTGCTTGGCAAGCGCCGTGTGCAATACAGACTTGCCTCAATTCCACATTGTGGCGCTCTGCTACCCATTTCGCTGGATCATCACCACTTTTCCAGAATCCTAGTAATTCTTTGGAACTTAATTCAAAATCCCAGTCATATGCAAATCCGGATTGAGAAAGGTCGTGTGGCCGATTTTCTTGCAGTCGTGGGACGTACCAAGAAAGGTAATCTACAGGCGGTATTTGATTTCCACTAACCGGGCCACCTAGCCGCGGCTCCACATTATCACCGACGATTTATTTTGGCTAATAGACGCAACATTTCAAGATATATCCATACAACGGTTACAAGCAACCCGAAAACTGCTCTCCATTCGAGATTTTTCGGGGCACCATTTTCAACTCCTCTTTCGATGAAATCAAAATCTGCAGCGAGACAAAGAGCACCAAGTCCAATGACGAACAACGAGAATCCAATTCCAATTGGGCCACTACCATGAATATAGGGTATTTTAGGGCCACTAACTAGTGTGAATATGATCGTAATCATGTAAACAAGGAATACTGCAGACATGGCACTGAAGAGAGCGATTCTGAAATTTTCATTGACATTGATAACCCCCATCCGATAAATGACCAGCATGCCGCCGAATACTGCGGCAGTCAACATGAATGCTTGAATTGCGATTCCAGGATATGCTACCTCGAATAATGTGGTAATACCACCAAGAAATAGGCCTTCTAAAGCTGCATAAGTTAGAACAGCGATAGGATTCTCAGCCAATCCAGTGAAAAGCATCACAAAGAAGAAGATGAAACCTGCGACCCACCCCACAATGCTCAGAGTAAATGCCAATTGAGTATTTCCCGTTTTGAATAGACCAAAAACCGAAATCCCACTGAGCATCAATACAAAGAAAGTAATCAGCCCCTTTTCGGCCACTCCCTCGATAGTCATCTTGTTATTTACATTTACTTTGGAATTGAAAACAGAATCATTCAATGCCGGGTTACTTGTCCTGTACATTATAATCGCCAACAAGTACAGGTTCTCAAGACTTCGCATGAATCCTGTTCAAATTGGTTTGAATTGTAGAGATTAGTGCCCCTTCAAGATCATCTCGTGTCAAATTCGGGTGATTTAGTGCGGCTAATGATGTAGTTAATCCATTTTCTAAACCACACCCTTGTAGTCCCTCTACCCTTCCTGGGTTTGTTGCATAATTGATGGTGAAACCATGCCTAGAAACCCATCGCATGAATGATAATCCTACGGAACCAACCTTGTAATCATTTAACCAAATACCTTGCATTCTTTCATCGGTATTGGCCTCAATATCTATTTTGTTAAGCGCCGCAATTGCCCATTTCTCCAATTTCGAAGTGATTTTTTTGACATTACTTTCTTCTTCTAAATCCCATTTGAAAATTGGATACACCACTAATTGTCCAGGGCCATGATAAGTTATCCCCCCTCCACGATCAACCTCAGAAGTTTTGTAACTTTTAGGAATTGAAATATTTTCTCTTCGCGCTTTTGGACCAATTGTCACGATTTCAGGATGTTCTACAAAAATTAGGGTATCATCAATTTGTTCATCCAATCTTGCATTTTGCAATCGCCGCATTTTTTCATCAATTTCGCTGTGAGATACGATGCCGAGACGCAGAATCTTGACTATTCTGGGCTCTGCCATGTCACTCCGAACTACTCATCGAACTTCGGTGTTATGTTGTGGGCTTCTGAAGAATGGTTTCAAGAAGGTAGACTACAGGCAAGTAGACATGCTTCCCGACACATTGCATATGTTCGACAAACAAGACCGCAAGGCATACTGCCGGGTGTTAGCGGCAGTTGCACTAGCAGATGGACGGGTGACATTAGAGGAAATGGCCAATTATGAGTCGAGAATGGGCATGGCTTTGCTCACTTCTGAGGAGCGCACAATGTTGCGTCAAGAATTGAAAAGAGGTCGCGCTTTCCTTGATGCTGCAGATGACATGCATCCAGCACATTTACGGGTTGCTTTACGAGATGCTTTACTAATGGCTGCAGCAGATGGTCACTATGACTCTAGAGAGATGGATGTGGTGAAAAAATTAGCCGAAAAGGCAGCATTTTCTGAATCCGATCTAGAAGCTCTTTATGATTGGATTGACCAAGGATGGGAATGGATGCGGGCCGGCCGGAGAGTTCTTGCATTACCTGAAGAAGTTCACCATTGGGGAACAGTTTACGATTGAATTTCTCTAGGCTGAATGTATTGCGTGCCCGAGTGTTTTGAGGACACTCTCATGGAATGATTCAGTCATAGTTGGGTGGGCATGTATTGTGCCTGCGACATCCTCAAGAACAGAACCCATTTCTAAGGCGAGAGTAAACTCTCCTGAAAGTTCACTGACATGGCTCCCTGTTGCTTGAATACCAAGTATAACATGATCACTGGCGCGGGCGACAACGCGTACGAACCCTCCAGTCTTCTCTGCTTCCATAGTTAATGCCCTTCCATTGGCCGCGAGTGGGAATTTTCCTGTAATGATTTCTTCTCCAGCAGCAATAGCCTCATCTGGAGTTAATCCAACACTGACAATTTCTGGTTCAGTAAATACAATTGCAGGTATAGCAACAGGGTCAAAAATTCTCTTGTGCCCAGCAATGATTTCAGCAACCATTTCACCTTGGGCACTTGCGCGATGAGCCAACATAGGCTCCCCTGAAACATCGCCTATCGCATATACGCCTTTCATTGAAGTTCTACATTGATTATCAATTCGTATGAATCGTCCTGATTGGTCCATACGGAGGCCCATTTTTTCTAACCCCCAGCCATTCGTATTCGGCTTTCTTCCTACAGTGACTAGTACTTTGTCAAACATTTCAGATTGCATTTTGCTGTCGCCATCCTTCCACGTGAGTTCTACTCCCCCATCTTTGATTTCAGCCCCTTGTGCGAGACAACTAGTATGAGTCTTGACCTTGTTTTTGCGTAGCCAAGTAGTTAATGGCCTACGTAATTCATCATCAAAGATAGCCATCACTTTTTCAAGACCTTCGATAACAGTTACATTGCTACCTAACCGCCGCAAAGCAATACCTAATTCCAAGCCAATGTATCCTCCTCCAATGACTGCTACTTTTTCAGGTAAAGAATCGAGATCGAGAGCTCCAGTTGAGGAGCAAATATGCTGTTCATCGAATTTCATGAATGGCAATTCAATCGGTGATGATCCAGTTGCAATAATGACATTTTCCGCTTCTATTGTTACTATACCATCAGTGGTTTCTACTGAACAATTCTTTGCATTTTGAAATGTAGCCCATCCTGTGATTAATTCTGCTCCTGCAGTTTTCAGAAGATGCTCGACTCCTTTATTTAATCGCTCAACAATTGAATCTTTCCAAGACACAAGAGCCGGCATATCGAGTTTCACTTCACCTGAAATTGAAATCCCCATGTGTCCTTCTGTATGGTGTGCTAGGTGCTCAAATCTTTCAGCGGCATGAATCATTGCTTTCGATGGTATGCATCCGCGGATGAGACAAGTACCTCCTGCTTTGTCCGCTTCTACAATTATTGTATCAAGTCCTAGTTGGGCAGCACGAATTGCTGCAACATATCCTCCAGGGCCGGCCCCTATGACTAGCACCTGGCATTTTCGCGAATTAGACATTTGAATTCCTCACATGAAAATGAGCGCTGGGTGCTCAAGAAGTCGTTTGAGGTGCTGCACTAATGCGGCTCCATCTGCACCATCGACAACACGATGATCCCAAGAAGAGGAAACATTCATGATTCTCCGGATTACAATTTGTCCATTTAACACAACAGGCATTTCTCTTGCTTTGTGAACTCCTAGGATACCAACCTCTGGATGGTTGATGATTGGAGTGGCTCCGAGCCCTCCATCGCGTCCCAAACTGGTAATTGTAAATGTGGAGCCAGCTAAATCTTCCATACTTGCAGTTCCATCTCGGCAAGCCCCTGATACACGTTGCATTTCTGCGGCTGCTGACCAAGCATCCATTGCCTCTACATGCTTGACAACTGGTACAAACAAACCTCTGTCTGTGGATGTAGCAATTCCGAGATGTATTGCTTCATGTCGGATTACCTTATTTTCAACCTCATTGAAAATCGCATTACATTCGGGGTGATGTGGCATTATTTTCGCTAGAGCTAGCATAATGAATGGCAAGTATGTCAACTTTGGTTGTTCAGGCGATTTGGTACTGTTCAAATGCTGTCGAAGCGTTTCCAATTCAGTGACATCAATTTCTTCAAAGTAAGAGAAATGTGGGATATTTGTTTTTGAAATAACCATTTGTTCAGCAATCTTTCTGCGAAGCCCGACGACGGGATGCTCTGTTGTCCCTGTGCGAGCAACACCAGATGGTGCTGCTGGGGTTGACATTGAACCCCCACTAGCGATGAAAGCATCTAGATCCGCATGGCGGACGCGTCCGGCAGGCCCTCCGCCAGGAACTTTAGATAAATCGATACCAGATTCGGTGGCCCTTCTGCGAACAGCAGGAGACGCCAAAGCACGTCCACTTGAATTAACAACTGGAGCAGGAGCATTGGATGGTTCTGCAGGTAGGGGTTTTTCTTCCGCAGCTTTAGTTACAGGCTCAGTGATTACTTCTTCAGCAACTTCAGCCTCTACGACCTCATTTTCTGCAGACACATTCCCATCGCCATCGATTTCAAGCTCAATCATTGGACCTCCAACTGCAATCATATCCCCTACACCACCGTGCATGGTTGTAATTTTTCCATTGACTGGAGATGGAATTGAAACAGTAGCTTTGTCGGTCATGACATCAACCATTGGTTGATCTTCACTAACGGAATCTCCAACAGCAACGTGCCATGCAGTAATCTCACCTTCCACAACACCTTCTCCAATATCTGGCAGTTTGAACACATATGTTCCCATTTTTTTATTCCTCCAATGTTCGGCGCATGGCCTCTGTTATTCTTTCTTGACTTGGAAAATAATCCCATTCCAAGGTGTGTGGGTAGGGAGTGTCCCACCCAGTGACTCTTTCAATTGGCGCTTCTAATTTCCAAAAGCATCTTTCTTGAACTTGACTAATTAATTCCGCTCCAAAGCCGGATGTTCGTGGAGCCTCATGAACAATGACACAACGGCCAGTTTTGTTAACTGAATTTTCAATAGCATCAATATCCAATGGGACGAGTGAGCGTAAGTCCAATATTTCAGCATCAATTCCACTACTTTCTGCAGCAGCAGTTGCTACATGAACCATTGTTCCATAGGCGAGAATGGTCACTTCTTTGCCCTCGCGAACAGTTTCTGCCTTTCCTAATGGGATGCTGTAGTAGTCATCTGGGACATCCCCTTTTGGATGAGTGTCCCATTTGACCATTGCAGCAGTATGATCTCCATCGAAAGGACCATTGTACAGACGCTTAGGTTCGAAGAATATTACAGGGTCGTTACATTCGATTGAAGATATCAATAATCCTTTGGCATCATATGGATTTGAGCAAATAACAACTTTCAAACCTGGTGTGTGAGTGAAATATGCTTCTGGAGATTGGCTATGGTAATGACCCCCTTTTATTCCCCCCCCACAAGGTGTACGAATTGTAACTGGTGCGCTGTATTCGCCTCCTGAACGGTAGCGTAATTTCGCTAATTCATTCGTGATTTGGTCGAAACC
>JASLKH010000038.1 GCA_030747675.1 Candidatus Thalassarchaeaceae archaeon
ACAGGTTTCCGATGCGTTACTCAATGCGGAATATAATCGAGAGAGAGGGCATGTTGTCAAAATGCGTTGGAACGCATGGGTGGCCGATGATGATTCAAGTACTGAAAGGATCGAAGTGATGTTCGATAACGAATGGCCTGAAAATACATCACTTACCCTTTTCAAAACTGAAACGAAAGTTCATGATTCAGAAATCGCATCGAATGGAGTTGTAACCCATTATGATGTTGTCACAGACATGTTTGTCACAAATCTAAATGCTTCATCTCCAAATTTTTTACTAGATTCTAATACTTCAGAAATTTGGTATGAATCAAGTACATCATATTCTCAATCCGATGGTTTCGATTCAGTTATTGGCTTCGATATCCAAGGTAATGCCGATGGATATGTTGCGGTCTTTGAAAACCAAGGTGATGTGCTCGCAGTCATAGGCATCACTGGAAACGCTAACTCTCCGGAAAATTCCTCTAACAATACAAATTTGGCGTTATTTTTCTTATTTGGTGCCTTGGCAGCATCATCCATTGTGACATATCGGAAACCCCAAGAATGACATAGAAGTATTTCACTCTCTCGATTCCATGCTCATTTTATGCTTATGCAAGACTTCATAATCTCTCAGGTAGAAACTAATATCGATGGAATATACACCTGAAGAAGATAGAGAATGGGAACAAGAGAGCGTTCAAGTTGAAAGGGAATGGTTGGTTGAATACGTCTTAGATATACCTGAAGAAGGGGAAGCTGTTCGAATGATTACCATCTTACGTGGCGCACAAATGTCTGATGTCCAAAGTAGACTATACGACATTCTACGTTCCCAGTATGCATCTCATCAAAGACTGGACGTTACAGTCATTAGGATGGAACCCGTAGACATGCGGACGGATGTTGCTATGTTCGAAATTGGTGGCACATACCAACCGTAATCAGCGTTTTCGGCGCTTCGACTTTTTACGGGTTTTCGACTTGTTTTTCTTGCTAGAAACTTTCGATTTAACACCACTTGATGTTAATTCATAATCTTCATCATCAGCATCCATCTTCTCTTGAGTGATACTCTTAGATTCCTTTGTGACTGATACTGATTTTTTCACTTTGGTTTTCTTTTCATTGACCTTTTCCTTAACCACAGGAGGATCAGATTCCCAAATACCTGAATCTTGATCAACCCTTACCATGTAAAGAATCACAATCACTGCAATTAATGCGATATGCACAGATGTGCAATATGGACAAATGTGTGGTGCATCTTGGACGAGGAAAAGTTCCACAATAACCAACCATACTATGCCAACAATCCCGGGTAAACTTATCCAATATGCGGCATTAACAAATTTCTTCGACCAATCTTCTTCCATGTCCATATATGCAGCGACTGTTAAGTATCCAAGAACAGAGAATGCCAACAAGCCCACAATTCCCCAAGGCATGCCTAAAATTGGATCCTTGCTGTAATAGGGGTCACCAATTACCGAACCACACTGGATAATCCCTTCTGCAGCACAAAATCCAGATGACCCGGAACCTGCAAGCTGATTATGAATCATCCATGTCCAAACACTAGCTAGAAGCCCGGCCATCTGAACGATAAAAGCAGCCATTAACAACCGACTTGTACGACCTTTTCCGACTAATAATTTCTCACCATATGGGCTTGCGATAATACACCCGGCAGCTATTACCAATGCAAAAAGAACAAGTGGGCCTTGCTCTATAATCATGTCACTCATTGGCTCACCGCCACAATGTTATTGTAGAGCCCTTGTTCAATTTCTTCGCCTCTTGCATCGCCTTGAACAGGGTTCCATGCAACAATCCCATCAGGTGACAATAATAGATAAAATGGAGTCCCTGGGATATCATAATTCTCCATTGCACGTAAATTCAAATCGTCAACATAAGTCCAAGGATGAGCATCACCGGGACGATCCTTACAATCTGAATTTCCGGAATTGCAATCATTATTGGAATTCTTCTCCTTGAAATCCACAATTTCACCGCGGTCGCTGTTGTGACCTGGGATATTCAATTCCACTACAACTGAGACAAACATTACATTCTCACCATACTGGCTATATAATTGCGAATGTTTGTCTGCTGAGTTGAAGCAATGGGGGCAATCAGTGTCAATAAATAACAACAGGATCCAAGTTCCATCTTGGCCCTCTTCCCAATCGCGATTAATGTGGTCATATAATCTGAAATCTTCCCATGAACCTGAAGTATATGCATCACTGACAATATCTGGTGCTAATTGACCTTCTTCGATACCAACGTCTGGTGGCGGTGCTAAGATGTAAGCAACAATCATGACAACTGTAAGTATAGCTGACATTAGAAAGAATGCTCCAACTCGGGCATCTCCGCTATCATCAATCACCAAACTTCGTCTCAAATTCCCTCTTGTTTTCATATGCCAATCTCCTGGATTAATGTGGCAGCAGTGTGCCGAATTGATTCTTCTGAATTGTAGTTGGGTGCATATCCTGTAGCAAATAATTTCGACGGGTCAAGCATTGTTTTGGGCACATCCCCTGCCCAGCCCCTATCTCCACCTGTATATTCGATACTTACATCTTTAAATCCAATTTCTTCAATAACAATTTCAGCGATTCTTCGCACGCTGCATGTGTCATGTGTACCTAAATTGAAACAATTTACTGGCTTATCTGTTTCCTCTGTGAGATGAATCATCGCCCGCGCACAATCAATTACCTCCATGTACGATTTTTCTTGACGCCCATTACCGAGTACTTCGAGCCGTGATTGATCGGCCTTCAACTTGTGAATGAAATCAAAAATTACTCCATGTGTCCCACGCGCCCCCACAATATTGGCGAAACGGAACAACCATGCTTGGAGTTCAAATGTTCCAACCCAACTTGTAATTAGTGCCTCAGAGCCAAGTTTGCTTGCACCATAGAGACTAATGGGTAAAAGTGGACCATAATTTTCAGGTGTTGGCATTTCATCAGCCTCGCCGTATACGACGCTGCTACTTGAAAATGCAATTTTCTTGACACCTTCTAATCGCATTGCTTCCAAAACATTGTATGTGGCTATTGTGCCTTGCTTTAGATCAGTGTCTGTGACTTTAGTCCCTAACCTTATGTCTGGATTAGCAGCGAGGTGAAACACCATGTCAATGTCCTTCATCGCAGACTTCACTTCATCCAAATCAAGTAAATCGGCAACGATAAGTTTGACTCTTTCATCGTGATGCGAAAGGAATTCCTCACGGCCACTTGAAAGATTATCATACACTGAAACTGTATCTCCTCTAGCAACTAATAAGTCGATTAAATGAGAGCCGACAAAACCCGCCCCGCCCGTGACAAGTACATGCATCGGATTGCGCGACTAGCGATGATGTCTTGAACCCACTGTTTGATTGACAAAGCATTTTCATACCGAAATCTGGTCTCAATTAGACCGTATTGGTATTGCATCTCTACTCGCTTAATCGTAAATTCGGCTCCCAATAGGGGAAAGTCTTGAAATGTGATTTTAACGGCGTGGGAGTGTGGAAGGCGACGAGTCATTGGCAGATCACCCTGAAATATGGGATGGACCCATAATCGCAGCCATGCCCGTTTACAATGAAGAAGAAACGATTGGTAGTGTTGTTCTAAGTTGTATCCCACACGTCGATGAAGTCCTATGTGTTGATGATGGATCATCTGATTCCTCGTCGAGAATCGCCGAGAAACTTGGTGCAACTGTGTTTCATCATCGCTCAAATCGCGG
This sequence comes from Candidatus Thalassarchaeaceae archaeon, assembly GCA_030747675.1. Taxonomy (GTDB): domain Archaea; phylum Thermoplasmatota; class Poseidoniia; order Poseidoniales; family Thalassarchaeaceae; genus MGIIb-P. The sequence continues at coordinate 3,754 of JASLKH010000038.1, forward strand.
ATACGGGGGGGCACTCAAAACTATATTCAAAATTGCAAGGGAAAAACGTGCTAAGGCACTAGTTATCCTAGACAGTGACGGGCAGCATATTGCCACAGATATACCACGTCTCTTGGAACCAATACTCAACAATAATGCTGATTTTGTCATCGGTTCCCGATTTATATCAGGTGGTTCGAGTGACGATATGCCCACATATCGATCTCTTGGCATCAAGGTAATCACAGCCGCATCCAATTTGTCTAGTGACCTCAAAATAAAAGATACACAAAGTGGATTCAGAGCATTTGGGCCATTGGCTTTACAGCGTCTCCAAATTGATCAAGATGGAATGGAATCATGTTTGGAAATTTTGAATTCATGTAGTGACCTTGGTTTAGATGTTAAAGAAGTACCAACAACAATTCGATACAATGTGCCAAAAGGTTCTCGCTACACTGCAATTTCACATGGGTTCACCGTCCTAAGCTTTGCACTAATTTCTCTTTCACAGAAAAAACCGTTGCTATTCTTCGGGTTACCTGGTGTTTCGCTTCTTGCTGCCGGCACAGCAATTGGATTCCGGGCCTTAAATGAGGTAGAGGGGTTGACCGAAGGTGCTATTTCGCTATCAGTTGGCCCAGGATTAACAGCAGCCTGGCTTGGAATGTTGGGTATATCTCTGTGCTTCACAGCATTAGTATTGCAAGGTGCCCGTTCACTAATGAAGCGTCTCTTAATTCGTGAGTTTGGCATGGATTGAAATAAAGAAATGAGGCCCCATAGGGGCCTCAACCATCCGAGGTTTCTAAATCAAAGGACTCTTCCACTCAACAATGGCTGATGCAGAGTCAACGGGTGATGCGGAGATTGAGTCCCTCGCACAACGTCTTTCAAAGCCATTAAAGAATATAGCATCAGGGCCAACAATTAGTGGTGCCAAGGACATATTCAACAATATTTCTGACAGAATGGATTCAGCAGGAGAATTTGTTCACGATACTGTTGAGAAACCTGTTCGATCATTCTTTGGGGCTGTCCACAAATCACCTGGTGCGATAATCGTTATCTTACTCTTAGTCGCAGGCTTCATCGGCCAGTATGCAATTGATTTTCAGCACCAAATCAATGGAGATGTCGAGATATACCTCCCAGATGGTGCTGAATCGAAAGATTTGCTTCTAGAAGTCCGAGAAGGGTGGTCAACAGACATTGTTCTACTATACATCCACACCGATAATGCAATTCATGATGAAACCTTACGTGGCGAAGAAAATATCACTGATGCCAATATTCTCAAACAATTGTCATATTTAGAGGGCGATGACGAGGGGACTCAAGGAAATTACGAAAGGGGTTTGGATTGGAATAAAGAAGATCGTGGCAGGGAAGATGGTGTAGTTTGGGTTTTGTCTGCTGCACAAATTATCAAAGAGGCGAATAGTAGTCGATCTCGATTTGCCTGTTCAATGGAAGAGCACGGATTATTCGGTTTCACCTTAGAAAATTGCCCGATATCAAGTGCCAATACCGAAGAAGGTTACAGCATACCAGAGCAACAAGAATCCATTGATGAATATGTGGATAATGCAGGTTCATTAATGGAATCATTTGCTAAAGATACCAATGATGATGGGATATGGGATACAGGAGTCATTGTTCTTGGTATCCGATTCGACATGACTGGTACAGGAATTGATGCACGTGCAGATCCAAAGGGTGGGCCAAACGCACAAATTCGCGATCACAAAGCATTCATTGAATACAGTCATACACTGATTTATGAAAAATCAGATCCTGATAAGTGCGCACTATGTTACAGAGAATACGACGAGGACTTGTCAGGGATGCATTATGTTGATGAAGAAGAAGGTATTGATGAATGGCGTACTCCCGAATCCAATAATGGAAAGAGAAGAGCGATAACCGTAACTGGTTTAACACCTGTACTGCATGATGTTTCAGACGCTGTTTATGAAGAATTAGAAAAGATGTTGCCTCTTTCTCTCCTTTTCGTCGCCATCGCTATGTGGGTGTTACATCGCAACCCCAAGGTGCTCGTAATTTGTGGGCTTCCCATCGTTATGAGTTTAGCCGTTACATTTGGAATTACAGTAATGGCCGACATTATGCTAACCCCTATGATAATCGCCGCTGGCCCGATTTTGATTGGATTGGGTGTCGATTATTCCTTGCATCTAATTAACCGAATCGAAGAAGGTCGAAATGAGCGTCTTGAAAGGGCGGCTGAAGAACAATGGGAGTCAGTTAGAAGTGGTGAAAAGAGTGATGATGTGGACCCTTGGGACCCTGAAATTTACCTCGGAGCAACTGTTGATGCGGTAATGACCACAGGGAATGCGATCTTACTTTCAGCACTTACAACAATTATTGGATTCAGCGTACTAGCATGGCCTTGGTTGGTCCCAATCAAACCAATGCGTACGGTTGGATTGACACTAGTCTTGGGCATTGCATGCACATTCTTCTTTTCGATGATTATGGTTCCTGCGCTTGGATGGATTTTACGATATCGTAAGCGTGGGCATGCATCCGCAGAACGCCTTTGGACACAAGTAGGAGAATTCTCAGTCAAAGGTTGGTGGGCGGTCATCGTTATCGCATTAATTGTTAGTGGACTAGGAGTGGCAATTATCACAGAAGAAATGGGGAAAGAAATCACAGGTTCATCTGATGAAGTACCCCCTGGTCTTGAAACATATGAAACACTTTCTGAATATAGCAGAGTGTTTGAAGGCGGACAAACAAATATGTTCATTGTTGATGCTAGTGAATACGATAATGGCACAAATGATGCTCCGATACGTGATTTAGCCATATTGGATGCGATAGATGCTATTGAGAAAGATGTCCAAAATGTACCTGAAACGACCACGATTAGTTTAGTGACTATACTCAAGTCCATTCATATCCAAGTAAATATTAGTGGTGTACCCCTCTATGACAAAAGCTTGTGGGGCATGTTACATTCATCATGCTGGGAAAATCCTGGGACGCTAGATTGTGTGACATCAGGTGAAGCATTTTTCTTCCAAGCGACCAGTCGTGAACAAATGGTAGATGTTGCATTTGATACACTTTCAGTTGAAATCAGATCGATGCTTATGAATGAGGCATCTGCCATATTGGGTGGCGAAACTCAAACATTGGTGTATGTCAACCAACCCTACATTAATCTCCGTGATGCTGGTGCATTGAGAGATACTATTGACGGAATATTGGCCAGTGGTTTCCCTGATTTAGAGGAAGTGCAAGTCAGTCAATTAACTGGAGGTTTACCCCTTTCTTTGGACATCAATGAAGGGATACATTCTGCACAATCTGATGCAACTATGATGACAATGCTAGTGTTGCTCATAGTCATGTCAATCTTATTCAGGTCACCCAGAATGGCTTTCTTCACGATGGTTGCTGTAGGAGTTGTTGTGCTATGGCAACCTTTGCTAATGCGTGGAGGAAATGTAAATGTCAACGTATTCACTGCAATGGTTTCAACCATTGTTTTTGGAATCGGAGTTGATGATTCGATTCATATTGTCGACCGAATCCGTGAAGAAAAAGAAACACCGGGAGGGATTGTCAAAACAGTTCAGAGAACTGGACAAACTATCTTTGAAACTACCGCTACTACCTGTGCCGGATTAGCGGCGGGACTTTTTGTAAACATCCCTGGACTGCGTAATTTCTTCTTACTCATGATGCTCCTAATTACACTCGCATTGTTCACCAGTTCAATTCTACTACCTGCAATGCTAGTCGGTTGGCAATCATTGAAATACAAAATCACAGGGAAAGGAAGTTTCCAAGATTTAGAGACTGATATCATCGTCGCAAATTCCTCAGCCATGGATGCCGTCTTAGATTAGTATACCTGATAATTGAAATCTTGGAGCCGACATATTCAATGAATATCACGAAAACGGCGAGACATGGGGAAAGGTGCGACGATACTACTCGTTTCATCACTTCTCCTAATGTCCATTGGATTTAGTGCCCCAGTGGATGGGAAACAAAATGGACGACAAATGTCCGAAGGTGGTTCAGTTATTCTGGCCAAAGAAATATTTTGGAGCGATGAACCATTTGAAGCAACAATTGGCTTATGGGGGCTTTCTATAGGACGAAACTACTCACTAGATTGGGGGATTTTTGTAGGTAATGATACTATACAAAATCATCCACCAAT
>JASLKH010000039.1 GCA_030747675.1 Candidatus Thalassarchaeaceae archaeon
CGGAGTTTTTCTTCGGCTTCTTTCATCAAAACAGGTTTGATTTCTTCTGTAATTTTTTCCTTGAGCACTTCTTGGTCTACAGCATCAAGTTGGGTTTTGTAAGAATCTCTCTCTGCTTCAGCAGCCTGAGTTGCAGAAACATAGTGCGCTGCAACTTGTACCAGACTTGTTTCCATTGCGGCTTGAGCCTGAAGTTGGACAACTTCTCCTGAATGATCCCGCCATTTTCGCCATTGCAACATGGTGTGAGAATGAATATCTGAACCACATTTTGGACAGAATGATCGCTTCGGTGGTTTCAAAACAGGGATGCCACGTAAATCTTCGTTAGTTAGTGAAGTTTCATCAATACCTCCAGCAGCAATATCGTGAATATGATGGCTTGCTTCCATTCCAAGTGCCATTGCTTCAATGAATAGAGGGTCTCGTGTGTTAATCGTGCCAGCCTGTATATGCCCCCAAGCATCTGTTTGCTGACTCATTAGAGCAACAGCAGCAGCAGCAGCAGGACTTGTAGTGTAATTTTGTGCTGCTTCTGAAAGTGAACCTGGTACGATTGTTGGTTTATTTGCAGCAGTCTCCATTTGCTCAGGGGTCACCCCTCCACCATCCCCTGATGCAGCCAATCCCAAATCAATGGGATTCGCACCATCTTCGACCTTAGCAATTAAGTCAAATTTTTCAGCCATGGAGAGATCATCTCTGGCTCGAATTAACTCTTTCAATTGGCGTACATCGTGGCCAGTAGAGGTGATTGGACCGTCTGTATCAAGGTCATGTCCACATTGTAAACAGAACTTAGAAGTCGCCTCGACGGGCGCCTCACAGCTCGGGCAATATACCGGCATTGAAGTCGCGACGCGCAATCTTGGTTTTCAAACGACCGCTTCCAAGACATCCAAGAAAACGTTTTTGAAAGTTTTTTTTTTTACACCACAATCAAAGGTATTCTATGGCTTCATCTAATAACTTAATCACTGTAACACGGTCCAATTCTTCCATTATTGCTGCGAGTTTAGGGCCGAAATTCTGATCTAATATAATCCAATATATCATTTGGAAGGCATCTCTTAGTTTAATTTCACGCGATTTTGCCAAATCACAGATATGATTGTTAATTGTTTTCGAATCCCAGAGACATGTTTGAAGTTCAGTTTGTAATGCTCTCAAATAATCACAATCTCGTGAATCGAGATGTGACTTTGCACCGTCTGAAAGTTCTGACTGTATTCGTAATCTGAAATCTTCAGGGAAATGCTGTGAATTGATCCATGTGCGCATCATTCGAAGCCTTCTACTGAGTTTTTGCTCATTATCGGATTTTAATTCATCATATTCCTTTTGTCCAATCAATTGACTTCGCAATAGGGAGGCCCAAATGTCCGCATCTTCAGAACGTAATTGTGCCAATAATGCTAGATGTCTAAATGAAACTCGGCTTGATTCTATTGCGGATTCATCCACTCGTGAAAAGCCTACTTGTGCCACTAATGTCTCCCATGCCATTTGTTGCCTACGACTGAGTTCTTCCCAATTCTTTGGTTTGCCTGATTCCAATTCTGCATATTTTCTTTGGTATTCATCAGCTAACTCAATCAATGCGGAACCAGTATTGAATTCAATGTGTCGTTGAGGTTTATTTCGTGCAATTAGATAGCGCATAATTTCAGGTGGAACTAATTCTAATGCTTCAAGAGGACCTATCGAGACTCCTGTGCTACTTGACATTGCACCAACACCTTTCAGTGAAATCCATTCATAGGTTAGAGGGTGGGGTGGTATATTCCCCAAAATTTGAGCAATTTCCTTCCCGGTCGAATATGAGCCACCGGCCGCACCATGATCCTTTCCAAATGGTTCCATGGTGACGCCGCGCCAATTCCATTTAGCAGGCCAATCGACCCTCCAAGGTAGTTTTCCCTCACCCTTCGTAACATCGGATTGGCCATTATTCCCATCTGAATCAATCCAACTAACTACTGGGTCATCCCAACCAGTGATTCTTACTCCATCAATCGATCCTTTGTGATCAATGGGGTTCCATGGAAACCAATCTGCATCCAATTCTCTTCCTGAAACTCGTTCAATAATTTCTCGAATATCATCAGCTCTATTACAGGCAATCCGTGAACAATCTGCGAACTTTCCACTTTGGTAGGATGCATAATTGTATATGATTTCATCAATTTCTACACCAATTAATTCCAGTGCTTTGATGAATGGTTCGAGGAAATGATTTGCATATGAGATTCCTTGTGAAAACCGTTCTTGATCAGGTACTCCATTAGTATCAGGGGGTGGAATATTCGCTAGTTGATGACCAATATATTGTTCATAAGATTGGTCGAGAAACGAGTATACTTTCCGGAGAGGGTCCGCATCATCAACGAAGAAAACGAATTCAATTTCTAAATCGATATTTTGACATGCTCGCTTTATGATGTCGGAAGTTAGAATTTCTCGAAGATGTCCGATATGAAATTCGCCTGAAGGTGTAATCCCTGATGCAATGACATGCTTATCGCCCCGGTATGACAAACTCTTGGCGACGGCATCCGCCCAATGCATGCTATCACCTCAAACTCTAACAGCGCGAATTAGGCCACGCAAAGGTACACCTGAGACTTCATTGTCCTCAGTTTTGTTTACCAATACGACACAAAGTGCAACATTTGCTCCTTCTCTTTCCAAAGTTTCAATGGTGCGCCTCATTGTTTCACCAGTCGACAGCAAATCATCGACAACAATTACAGTTCGCCCAGCAACATGGCCGTATTTATTGGAAAGGTGACCACCACCTTCCTCGTCAACTGAGCGGAAAATTGCCACATCGATATCAAGTTGATCTCCAATGGAATTTGCAAATAAAATACCATTGAGGCTAATGCCCACTACAGTATCGACATGCTCTAGTTCTTCTACAACAATATCTGCCATGATAGTGCCAATTGCATTAATCCTACTGGGCCTTACTCCAATAGTTCTCCAACCAATTCTCACATCATCAGGTTGTTCCTCAGCAGGAGCACCAGTTGCTAGCCACCTAACTGTTCTTTGCGAAATCGACAATTCATCTCCAATCTGTTGAATATTAAGCCCTCGTGAACGCATTTCGTTCACCTTTTCACGAAGTTCGTCTATACTCAGCGACATACTATCAACACCCTCTGAGAGCCTGAGTGCTATGAATTAACCGCCTAGAGTCCGTAGGACTCGCCTAGAATCGACCTGAACCACCAAATCCACCATCGCCACGGGCCGTTTCATCCAACTGCCCTCGTTCAACTTCTATGAAATTCACATTTGGTACTCTTTTCAGGAGCAATTGCCCGATTCTTTCTCCTTTTTCCACAACGTAGGATTGCCCCTCACCAATCCAATGTGCTAATACTTTCAATTCACCTCGGTAATCTGCATCAATTGTACCAACTCCATTAGGTAGAATTAATCCCTTCTTTCCCAAACCCGATCTACAGCGAATTTGTCCTTCCCATCCGGGGGGAATTGCGAGCGCCAAACCTGTCGGAAGCATCTCAGTAGTCCCTTTTTCCACTTCTACTCTTTCCACACAATACAAATCGAATCCGGCGGCTAGGGCACTTCCTTGCGTGGGCAATTTCGCATCGGGGTGAATTCGAGCAATTGGGACATCAACGCTCTCGGACATAACCTTGCCAGATACTCGACGAACGTTTGTTCTGTCGGTGGACTCAAGAAGGAGTTCTGGGTCGGCCAAGCAATGGCGGACTTCGATTACGAGTCTCTACTCGATAGAGCGCACGAAAAGATTCCACAGGACATTTCGTCTCGTAGCCGCTGGGCATTGCCTGAACCAGACATCTTAATCGAGGGTAATCAAACCATTATCCGTAATTTTTCTGATATGGTTTCAATGATGGATAGAGATGCAAATCACGTTTATCAGTTTTTACAAAATGAGTTGGGAACAAGTGGTACACGCGAAGCAAACAGAGTATTACTGAAAGGAAGAATCCCTCCGAGGAGAATTAAAGAAAAAATTGTGAGTTATGTTAAGACGTATATTTTGTGCCACCAATGCAATTCACCCGATACTTCATTCATCAAGGTAGAGAGAACTACTCAGATGAAATGTCAGGCCTGCGGTGCAACTAGACCAATTAAACTCTAATTTCTGGGACTGAAATCCAGTAAAACCTTCCCACGGTTCCCTCGATCGTGGATATATTTCTGTGCCTCTGCTACGTCTTCGTACCGATACACGGAATCGACAACTGGATTTATCAATCCTAGTGAAAGCATTTCTGCCAATGAAATCATTTGTTCTTTCATTACATCTTCATCCTTCCACATGCCCATGTGGACTCCAAATACAGATTTGTTAGAGTTCATCATACGAATCGGATCAAATCGGGGTGTTTTTCTCCACATGTTCAGTGCTTTTAGCATTGAGCGTTTTGGACCCTTAACTGCAGATGAAGCTCCAAAAACGTAGAGCCTTCCTCCATTACGGAGTGCTTTGTAAGAGTCCATGATATGACTTCCTCCAACGGGGTCAAGGGCATGATGTACCCCTCCTATTTCCTCTTTAATTCGCTTGACAAAGTCCTCTCCTCTTGGAATGTGAATCATTCCTTGTTCTTCGACAAAATCTGATTTATTTGCAGATGCTGTGCCATAAACAGCACCAGCTCCTAGCACCTTTGCTAGTTGTGCGGTGGCAGTTCCTACCCCTCCTGCTGCGTGATGAACTAGGATTGTATCGCCTTTACGGAAGTTCCCTAAGTGCACCAACATATGATGAGATGTGAGGTATGTCACAGGTAGTGCAGCAGCAGCATCGAAAGAAACAGTATCTGGTAATTTCCATACTCGTTCTTGAAGGACGACTACTTGTTCAGCATATCCGCCAAATCCAGTTAATGCAACAACACGGTCTCCAATATTGTGTCCCTTTACATTTTGGCCAATACTTTTGATGATGCCCGATACTTCGTAACCAGGGGTGAATGGGAAGTCCGGAGCGGCGCCATACAATCCTTGACGCATCATTAAGTCGGCA
>JASLKH010000040.1 GCA_030747675.1 Candidatus Thalassarchaeaceae archaeon
AGACTGTGGAATATTGTCCAGGAACTTGTGTGCTGCTGCGTGATAAGACATGGCCATTTTCTTGGCATAGTCGATGGAACCAGAATCGATCAATTCCTTCACTACGGAGTCTAGGACTTCTCGATCTGTATCATCTATACCTGATCCGAAAACTTCGTGGAAAGTAGGGAGTGATACAGGGTCTTGTTGACCAGCGTGAATTGCAATTACTGTTTGTTTTCCCTCAATAATATCTGAACACGCCCTCTTTCCAAGTGTTTCACTATCTCCTGTAACGTCAATTAAATCATCCATTAACTGGAAGCAAAGCCCTAAGTTTTCACCCCAATCAGCCATCAATTCAACATTTTTTGCCGAAGTCCCACTTAGTAAAGCACCGGTTCGGGCACAAGTTGTGAACATTGCAGCTGTTTTTCCACTAATCATTTCAAGGTATTCGGATTCTGTTACATCCATTCGTTCTTCAAAAGACATATCTTGTTGTTGTCCTTCACTCACTCTGCGTACCATGTTCCCGATAATACTGACTAATTCTCGGAAATGCTGTGAATCAAATTCCCCTGATTCAGCAAGTACCTCAAATGCCACCGCAAGCATTGCATCACCTGCATTAATTGCCGTAGCGTGATCAAATTCTACATGAACAGCAGGACGCCCTCTTCGGACAGAATCATTATCCATGATATCATCATGGACGAGCGTGAAATTATGAATTATCTCAATAGAGGCTCCTAAATCGTATAGTCCATCAGATGCACCATCCAGAGCATTGGCAACTAACCATGGGAGAATAGCGCGAAGCCTCTTACCTCCACCATCGATAAGGTGTCGCATTGCTTTCCCTAATCGTTCGTTAGATGTTTTGGAAAGAGCGCTAATAATACGTGATTCAACAGATTCTTTGTGCGACTTCAAAGCCTCCATCATTGCTTGTCCAGGGACTTCACTTGAATCTGGCATCATATGACTCACATCACCCATGTCTCTGATTAAATCATCTCCTGTCGACGGTAGACTGTCAATATTCCCCCACCACTCTGGTAATATTTTTTCTGCAATACAACGAAACCAAGGTGCGATAATCACATCAGAATCATTTGAATTCAGCATAGTTTCGAGTTCATATTCTGTAACCCATTTCGTATCTGATATTTCGTTTTCATTTGCAACAAATCGGAAATTATCAGGGGCGCGGGCAAATAAAATATGATCTAATTCATATTCAACCCAGATTTCATCAGCCCGAGACTTGTATAACATACGTGTAATGAGATGGATATCCTCGGGCGTGAACATGTCACAGGGGATACCCATTTCTTGCTGCATTTTTCGGATAGCCGCATTCTTTGAACCATCAATCCCGCGCTCACTTTCGACATCTAACGGGTGGCTACAAACTGTGTTTGCCCAAACATTGGGGAATGTGATTTTATGCCCAGCTCGCTTCTGTATCAACAGTTCATTATCCTCATTGAATATCAATACTGAAAAAGCGCGGTGAAGGTGCCCCTCGCCTTGATGCGCAGATACCTTGCTCATTGAACCCAGTTGATTATCACCTATGTCGACGAGGATTACTTTTTCTCCCATCATATCGATTTGTTGAGCATCATAACCTGCGGTAAGCAAGTCCTGACGATTAACCTCCTCCATGTCGCTCATTCCATCGAAGTCGACTCAGGTTATCAGAATGAGGGTACTCATTCTTCATCTTGAATAACTCTAGTTCCGATTGAACAGTTTTCGGTAACAATGTCGAAAATACGCTCGGGTAATGTTCCATCGACGAACCAGACATGCTCAACAGAATTTGCAATTCCAGCAGCTCGTTTTGCTTTGAGGAATATACCTCCCGTTGTATCTATTGAATTGTTATGTACACCAGCAAAACCTCTGGATGATGACCACGTTTCAAGGAGTTTCGCGTTTGGGTTAGAGGGTGGTAAGCTAAGCAGGCCAGGGACATCGCCCATTGCGAAAATCACATGACTCACATTCGGTAAGTCAGTTGCAAGTCTAAACATCAAATCATCACCTGAAAGGATTCCAAAATCCCGTGGTGAATCGCAAATGACTACATCACCAAAAGCAACATGTATGCTTGGGGTGATTGAAAAAGAAGTTAAATCACCCTTACATTCACTACCGGTATTGGTGATGAAATCCCGTGGGTAGTGGGAGGAGACCGGTAGATTCAATCCCTCAAGTGACTGTACAACAATTTTGTTTAATTCAAGCATGTCTGCTCTGACCAATTCCACACCAGCATCCTGATCGATATCAGATGCAGAATTTCTACCATTGGCTAAATCGAATTCAATGGCGCGTAAATGACCGAAGGAACCAGCCCCATGAATGATTATCACATCATATCCTAATCCATGGATTTTTTTGGTCATTAAGGCTAATTTATCAATAATGTCCTGTCGCACAACACAGAGTTCTTCCTTGTCTGTAATCAAGCCACCACCCCACTTGATGATGACTCTGCTCATACCTTGGCGTAGAAGCCATCATTCAAAGGGATGGCGTAGTATCATTCATCAAGGTAAAGGTGTGTCGATAGTACATGGAAGCTGCCTCATTAGAGATGTTCCGCAAATGGTTGCAAGTAGAAATTCGTGATGCTGAAGAATTGGAATCTTCATCCTTTAAGGAACAACGCCTCAAGCATCTCGAATCTGCATTACAGGAGGCCATGGCATTTGAGGCGGCTTGGGAATTGCGTAAAGAAGCTAAAACAGCATTTTCGAAAGTTGAAACAAAAGTCCGCCTCATTGCCGCATCGCCAGATTCAGAAATAACACCAATGGACACTGGGGCATGCTCCAATTGCGATTCCATATTGACAGATGATCTAGAATTTTGCGCATCTTGTGGCAAATTCCAGTAATCATTCTTCTTCAGCAGCTGCAAGAGCTTCTTCTTCTTCCCAAAGGGAAATACAAGCCTGTAAATCTGGGTGTTCGGTTTCAATTTGGCTACAATATCGCCCCTCTACTTCTTCTGTTAGGTAAACAGTGGTTCCTGCATGATATATGGTATCTCCATTAGCTTCCATTTGGATGCAATCCACTTCTATAATAGCGGGTCGATGGTGATGCACGTGTCCAGCACTAGCGGCGGAGGTGACAGTTTTTGACAGATGCACGTGCTTTCTGTCACCAGGTTTGATACCATGTTCGAGATAATGTTGTAATTCCTCAGGTGCAACAGGGTAGTATAGTAAATCAGGAGTTTCATCTGATGGCAAATCCAATTCAATTTCGACTGTATGCGCATATGTCGCTCGAACATTATCTCCACGAACATCGTAGCGACCTTTCGTGCATGTTTCTGTGACAGCACGGACATGATGAGGCCTTAGCCAATGCATTCTTCGGTCTTTATCTCGTATTGCTTCGACCATTTCTCTGACATCGACCCACCCATTGATGTCCATGTCGAGCCCAAATTTTTCGGGTTTATGACGCAAAATCAAAGCCATTTTACGCCCTAAGCCACCAACTTCGCGCTCATTCATAATGAATTTACCTTCAGCGTTGCACACCGAACAATTTTGGCCTGTGAAGAATCCATGGGTAGGACAATCTCTAATCATAACCGGCGCGACTAGAATCTCATTGATAATCCGTTCTGTATTGTAAGTAGAACCATTCTGAAGAATTATGGGCACTACCATCATCGGCGGTACATGCGCGCAGTCATTGCATCTTACGCACGGAGCCCCTTTCAGCGCGCACACAGAGGTTTGTTCGTGGATTCACGACCAGAAGATTTGGCGGCTGAGGTAGTGAAATCTTTAGTGAAAAATACACCGCTGTTAACCAGTGATTATGAAGATTTGATGATGGGATGTGCATATCCAGAAGGTGAACAAGGACTCAACATTGGTCGCATAACAACATATTTGTCAGATTTGCCATTCACAATACCAGGGGTGACTACAAACCGATTATGTGGTTCCTCAATGCAGGTCATCCATACAGCTGCAGGTTCCATTTCCATGGGTTCGGGAAATGCATTCATTTGTGCTGGTGTTGAATCAATGTCAAGAATTCAACGAGGTGGATTTAATCGGTCTCTTCATCCCACTCTCGAAACTGAATATCCTGCTGCTTACATTGGCATGGGTCAAACTGCTGAGAATTTAGCAAAACGACACAATATATCGAGAAGCGAGCAGGAACTTTTTGCTGCTTCTAGTCATGAAAAGGCAATTAATGCGCAGAATATGGGATATTTTAGTACCGAATTAGTGCAAGTTGGCGATGTCAATAAAGATGGATGCATGCGCCCTCCCGACCTTGCCAAAATGGCCCAACTAAAGCCAGCATTTTCGGAAATAGGAACTGTCACCGCAGCAACATCATCCCCACTAACTGATGGGGCTGCCGGTGTGATTGTATGCAGTGAAGAGATTGCTGAGAACCGCGGGATTAAGCCTCTAGCGAGCATCATTTCTACAGCAGTTGCCGGGGTAGAACCTGAATTCATGGGATATGGTCCGGTTCCAGCATCCCTGAAGGCATTGAGTCGCGCAGATCTTACTATGGATGACATAGATGTCATTGAAATGAACGAAGCATTCAGTGCTCAGTCAATCGCATGTATTTCCGATTTGAATTTGGATACTGACGATAATAGAATTAATATTGATGGTGGCGCATTAGCCATAGGCCACCCTCTTGGTGCAAGTGGAAGTCGAATTACTGGTAAAGCAGCTAGTCTACTACAAAGAACAGGTGGGGAGTACGCACTAGCCACTATGTGCATTGGTGGCGGCATGGGTATAGCCACGATTTTGCAACGAGAGTGAACAAATACTCTGATATGTGTGGCCCTAATGGTATTGCATGGGCTGGAACGTTCGGGACGGTCGCCGACAGGCCAAAGAAAATTTATCACACACTGAAGATGGAGATTGCGCACGCTGTGGAGGAGATGCGACCCCTTCCACTATTACTGGGTATTTACAATGCGCCAAATGTGGTTATGAATGGAAGGATCCTGAATGGGAATCTGCTAATCGTGGTCCACAAGATTCCATTAGTAGAGATATGGAAATGTTAGATGAGTTCAAGCGTGAAATGAACTCTGGCCAAGGTTTGGCCCAGATATTGGGTGTTGATGATGGCCTTGATGCCTCTCAAAAAGACTCACTTCGCCGTTTAGAGGATAAATGGATGACTGGTCAGCAAGGACAATTTAATGCTGCAGAAGAGGAGCGAAAACCGCTGCTAATATCATTCGATGATGACGACAATTTACTTGAAACTCAAGTTGGCTGCATCTATATGTCAAGTAATGACTTCGACGGTGGAGAGGAAATCCGTATCGAGTACCCAGGTATGGGGACTGAATTTTACACGTACAATGAAGATTTAGAATTAGGTTGGAAAAAGGGACGAACTTTGGTGGAAACTACAAGAAACATCGCCTCTATAATTAATCGCAAGAGCAAGTTGGTGCACGCAAGCCATAATGAAACAACAGTTTCGCTTGAATTGAGAGATAGCAATCTCTCACAGGATTCAATAGTAATCTATGTCGATGATCCAGGAGGCAAAAATATGGTTGCAGAAAAATTGGGTGTAATTTTAGATCCTGATGAGGTACAATTGTACGAAGATTATCACCGTGTAATCCGTATGGTTTTAGCTGACGGAATCATCACTCCAAGTGAGGATCAACTGTTATGGATTATGCGCCAGAATCTCGGTATATCTGATCAAGAACACGTCAGAATCGTTGTCGATATTTTTGGTGAATCCGCCCTCAAGGAATGCCCCAGTTGCACTACACTTGTGCCACTGTATACAGGCAGTGATGGATGGTGGTGTGAAGGGTGCCAACATTGGGTATAGGCAATTAATTGTCTAGAGTACCTACGGTATTGTTGAAATACCTGCTACTATGGGTACAGCATAAGTGGTACAATGACTGGAGAGACGTTATACATCGGCGTAGACCTTGGAACCTTCCGTTCTGTTATGGTCTCAAGCGAAGCACATGAAGAACAAGTATTGACTGTAATCGGTACACCGAAAGACCATATCGCAAAAAATTTCTTGCGGAGAGATGTGCTATTTGGCGAGGAGGCTTTGAAAAACCGTCTTGCGTTGAATTTGTTTAGGCCCCTCGAACATGGTGTGATTAAGGATACTCCCGAAGATAAAAAGTTCATTGCACATTTCATCACTCAAATCATTGGACTTGCTGATCCAGAAGACTATGACCGCGTTGTCGCAGTTATTGGTGCTCCTGCTGAGGCTAGTCACGTTGATAAAACGTCGATTTTTGATGCAGCCGCTGGAAGTGTCAATGCCTGCATGATTATTTCTGAACCTTTCGCAGTTGCTTACGCTCTTGATAAAATTGAGCACACATTAGTAATTGATATTGGGGCCGGAACGACGGATTTGTGCAGAGTTTATGGCACAGTTCCTCGCCCGGAAGATCAGATGCATGTGAATACTGCTGGTGACTTCATCGATAATGGGCTAATCACTGAAATTCAGAAGAAATACGCTGGGGCTCAAGTAACAAAGGACATGGCACGAAGATGGAAAGAAGAGCACTCATTTGTTTCTGGTTCAGAGCCAAACGACCCGATTATTGTAGATTTTTCTATCGAAGGAAAAGCAATGTCACTTGATATTACCGACTGCGTACGTAATGCATGTGAAGCTATTGTTGACCCAATCGTTGGTGGAATTAAGGAACTGGTGGCTCAATCCAATCCTGAATATCAAGATGCATTCCGCCGGAATATGATTTTGGCTGGCGGGGGAAGTGGAATCGCTGGTTTAGGAGACATGCTTGAAGAACGCCTATCTGATTTAGGAGAAGTCGAAGTATTGACTGTTGAAGACCCCGTTGAGCTTGGTGCCATGGGTGGCTTACGACTAGGCATGGAAGTTCCAGAAGATATGTGGAAGAATCTAACTCTGGCACATCGCTGATTACTCTTCTTCAGCCAAATTTGAAATTGTGTGTTCCAACACTAGTCTTTGGCTGCAGTTTGGGCACAAGTCCTCAGCATCTAGAGTCAAGGCGTTTACTGCTAGCAATGATTGGCAGTGTGGACAAGATGCGAGTACTTCACCAAGGTTCAGATTAATGTTTAACATTGTTGAAAGGTTTGAGTCATACCACGCTCGGAAGTGGCCATCATTGATCATTTGTATCCTGTTTAGCATTGCTTTGCAAAGGTACAGTAGAAGGAAGCACTGTACTATTGACCACCTATTTCCATTTGCAAAGGAATACAATTCAATTAGCATCAGGATGAAACATGCAGCAATTGAGACAATCCAAATTAATATCACCCATGGCAATGCCCAATTTTTTCTTTGAAAATAGGCTCTAGTAACAAAATAGGTAAAGGGCAGTGGCAGAAAAATTACAATCAGTAAAAGACTCTGGAGCTCAGGAATAATTGCCATGGCCGAATATAGTAAAAATACAACTAATACTATGGTAAAAACTAGCATCCATCCAGATTGCTTGTGTGCTTGCTCAAATCTTGCCTCCCAATCTCCACCTTCCATACCACGCGGAAACAGTCACAAGAAATCTTTCTTTCCTCTTAATTATCACGTGGGATGGTTTGATGAAGTCGAGCAGTGAGGGAGCAACATGGCCCGAGATACTGATGTAGATCTGGTTAGCGATGCCCTCAGCGGAAAAAAAATCCTTCTTGGTGTTACAGGCGGAATAGCGGCAACGGAATCCATTCGAATTTTGCGGGAACTTCGCCGTCATGATGCTGAATTAAGTGTGATAATGACAAAATCTGCAACACGTGTGATAACGCCTCTCGCTGTAGAATGGGCGGCCCAAGCATCAGTGAGTACAGACTGGAGTGCTGAAATGTCTCAACTAGCACCATCTGATGGCCTATTGGTATGTCCAGCAACCCGCAATTTCATGGCGAAATTTGTCAATGGTATGATGGACAACCCGTTGTTGATGGCTTGTTCAAGCGCTCGTGCAAGAGGTACTCCAATTGTGATTGTCCCTTCAATGCACAATGACCTATTCGATGATCCAGTTACGGAAGAATTGTGTCAACGAGCTGAAGAACTTGGAGCGATTATTCTATGGGGTCCTAATGATGAAGGTCGCCGTAAGCAACCTATGCCTGTGCAAATTGTCGCAGATTTGTCTCATGTAGTAAATCGCAACGATTCGAGTTTGAATATTGCAATTACATTGGGTGCTAATAGAGCTCCAATAGATGCAGTGCGAGCAATACAAAATGCATCGAGTGGTTCAACAGGCTGGTCGATTGCCGAATATCTTCATCGAAAAGGACACACAGTAACATGTATAGCTGGAAAAACAAGTGCATCACCGTCATTTCAATTGCCAAATATTGTTCGTGCTGGAGCACCAGATGATATGCTTGCAGCGTGCAAGTTGGTGGCTGATGATTTCCAGCATGGTTGGATATTTTCGGCTGCCGTTTTAGATTATTACACTGAACCCGAACAAGGAAAGAAACTCAGTGGACAAGAATCTTGGAAACTAGATTTGAAGCCTGGACCTAAGCACATTCTTGAGTTAGAAAAGATGACAAAGGGTGCTGTTCGAATTGGGTTTAAATTGGAATCAGGAGTCAGTATAGAATTACTACACAAACGCGCCCAGGAACAAATCGATAGATATGGTGTAGATGCAACAATAGCAAATATTCTCGAAGAAATACATGATGATGAATCCCCTCGCGGCTACATCGTAACTTCAAGTGGGATTGAGTCCATAGAAAATCAATTGCAATTGTGCCAACTAATTGAAGCAAGAATTATTTCATGTTTAAAATGAAATTATGCGTCACATTCAAGCAGAAGTAGCAGCGGCGTCATCACATGGCAGACCATGG
>JASLKH010000041.1 GCA_030747675.1 Candidatus Thalassarchaeaceae archaeon
AGCGATAATGGGACAGGGAATACGTTCACAATTTCATTTTCACAAGGAGGAAGTCATACATTTGAACTTCGTGTTTTTGATGAGACCGGACTAAGTGATAATAGTACGATTACAGTTACTGTAACGGACATCACCGATCCTGTTGTAGACTCTATTGTGGGGCCAACCGAATTGATTGCAGGTGAAACCAAAAGTTGGACAGTTAGTGCTGATGACCCCGAATCATCATCACTAAGCTGGTCATGGGATTTTGATAATAGCGAAAACAGTGACGAAATAGGAACATCAACTGACGATAACCAAGCAACTGGAGCATTGGTAGAATGGACATTTACAGATTCAGGAACTTATTACATTACAGCCACCATTACCAACGATGCTGGCCGCACCTCAAGTCGAGAACTTCTGGTAGTTGTCGAATCTTCACCGTCCAGTGCAGCAGGTACCAGTGATGTGGTGAAATATGGAATTGCATTCGTAGTGGTAATCGTTGTTCTTGCAGGAATAGTGCTCTTTATTCGATACCAGAAATCGAATCGCGAACACCAACAAATGATGGCTTCTGAAGCCCTTCGTAAAGCCGAAGAAGAGGCTGAAGCGGCTCGTGAACCTGATCGAGATGAGCAACTGAACATGTTCCAGAGTCGATCCAGTGGATTTTCTAGTAGAGCTTCTGATGATGAATTTGCCCAAATTGCAGGAATAGATGCCAGTTATTCGTCATCGATACCACAACAGAACCAACCAACTTCTATCACTCAAAGCGATGCAAATTTACTCTCGGCATTTGAGGAACCCGAACCAGAACCTAAGGCAGAGCCAAAGCCAGAACCAAAACCAGCAATTGAGCCCAAAGTAGAGCAAAAAAGCCGTGCAAAAGTTGAGTTACCAGAATCGGTAACTAAGGGCACAGTTATCTCAAGTGGAATTGAATTACCAAGTAGCACCTTTACAAAAGTCGAGGAACCAGAAAAGGTAGTTGAGAGTGCCCCATTACCACAAATGCCAGAATCAGTAGATTCAGAACCAGAAGTCAAAACCGAGCCATCAACTTCCGCAGTCATTGGTCAATGTTCTAGTTGCGACCAACAATATGAGGTCGATATGCCAGTAGACATTGATGCTGCCCAAATTGATTGTCCAAAGTGTGGGTTTAGAAACATCATTCGACGTTAAGCGAGACCCCTGCTAAAGCAGGGGCCTCGTGTGCACATCTGTAGAACACCCTTTAGGGGGTATAGGGGGCAGTGCCCTATCGATGGCATCGAGTACACGTATTGTTCTCGCATCCCCCCGGGCCCGTAATCACAACAGTATTCTGCTTGTGATGGTCCTTCTTCTACCCTTATTGGCACCTTTTTCTGAAATAGAGGCCGCTCAAGTTAAGGCAGAAGATTTTGGTATTATTTCCGAATTACACGATGTTCTTGCAGATCGTGACATGATGCTAGATAGTGAACAAATTCGCCTACAGGCCGAATCAGCATTATCTCCAGTGCAAAACGGTATACGTTCATTGGGTAGTGAAGACCCATTGACTTATGCCGATTCTGCTCTTGATGGGATTTCAACAGTACCTACTTCTCCTGAAAATGTTGTACATCCAGATCCTATTCAATTGTTAGTGGGAGATGAAAATCCTGGCCAAGTGTACACCTTTTGGGAAACTCTATTGAATTTGACAGATTACACAATTTGGGCTCGATATCAGGCTTTGAATAATGGTCCATACCATGAGAGTTTTACAACGATTACATTGACCTCTTCATTGTTTAGCCTCTTCACTCAGACTCCGTTATTGCATGCAATAGATGTAGATGGCGATGGTGATAATGATTTGAATGTGGGGATTACAATTTCCTTTGATTTAGCACCGGGAGAAGGATGGGGGGTTCAGGGTTCACAACTTTGGCTAGAACCAACAATTGAATTCAGAGTTGATGTCATCGATCCCAATGATTCGATGTGGCCAGTAATGGAAACATTGGAAGTATCTCTGATGAAACCATTTGCTTATGGAATCGACCTTAATGAAGACGGGGAATCGTATGTATGGATGATTGATTCATTCTTCACAATCCCACCTACAGATTGGGCTCTTCAGGTTGGTTTTGAGCGATTTTGGTTTGACGTAAGCGGTGTATCTGGGAGTTTATTCGACACAATTTTACAATTCTTAGCATCTCTAACAAGTAATTTGATCCCCGAACCTGATGAGCCAAGTGATGTTGCAATTGCAGCTTTAGCAGCCCCCTATTCTGTACAGATTGATAATGGGGGACAAACAGAATGTCCGGACCACTATGATACTAGTAACCATGGTGCAGAGTCCCTCGATCATGGTTGCCGCATCGGTGCTGGTTTTGGCTATGGCCATTTTTCACCAAGAGTAAATAATGATAGAAATATTTGGGAACTATCGTACATTGAAGTAGCAATGCACCCTACTGAAAGCAGTGAAGAATTATCATCAATTTTGGATTTAACAATCCGAGACGACAGTGTCTTACCAGGTAATTCAGGTTCGGTAGGAGAAGACGGCCTACTTTCGATTGAGTATTTTGCAGATGAAAGGATGGATTTATGGCTTCATTTTCATGAAGATAGGAGAAATTATTCCGAGGAAAGTGGTGGCGCCTGTGGCCAAGGTGATGTTTGTGGAAATGTCACCGAGACCCTTGCATGGTTACGGGGAATGCCTTCAGGAACAATGACTCCAACTGAAATAGAACGCTGCTTTCAGATGCTTGGAAGCGCATCTTCACCTGAATTGCCGGGCCAAATGCCGACCCAACTTTCAATGATTATTGGAATAAAGAATTTCACGCGTGATACCACTCAAAATGTAGATGATGACACTCTTCCAATTAATCCATCTGATCCAAACAGACCGAACACATTGGTGATGATTAGATCTACGCAGTCAGTTTCATCGATTGATTATGTTTCGTGGTTTGAACGAGAAGGTGCAGAGTCGGATCATCGCATGACAAAAATACAGGCAGAAGAACTTCCGACTGGAATTGTATTGTATGGTGATTTCTGGATAGGTGGAACAGATGAAATTTCAATTGATTCAGAAGATGCAAGTTTGGATGTTCTCTCCATGGTCCTTGATGTGACGATTTTGGCAGTAGTCGACATTTTCATCGACATTGCAAATGTAATCAATAGTATTCCAACGGCTCTTGTGGAGGTAATCAGTGGTAGTACTGGTAGTGCAACTCAGGGTACAGCAATACATCTCGAGATGTATGATGATTTTGAACTTGGACGACAGATAATGCCAATAGATTCTATTTCGATAGTAATGGGTTCTTCCAATGTTCCAGTAGCCACCGGAACGCATGTACTGTTAGCAAATGATGTTGAAAATCAATTCGTTGAAAGTCGCAATGAATCTTTAGTTTCTAAATTGGTTCCAATATCCATTAGTTTACACCATGAGGGACTGAGTTCTTTACATGTAGTTGATGATAATCAAACACAATCTCAATTGATTTCAATTGGGGCGACGGGAGGACAACCACTCCGAATCCTTTTCCTTGAACATCAAGGCCAAAACGTAACTAATTCCGATTTCCAATCGATTTTAATTTCTGAACATCCCAGTACTCTTGATATCGATGTATCTTTGACTGAATTATCATTTGTTGCAGATCGTGATATCCCAGAAATCATCTATATCGGCAAAGAAGGAAACCAACGACAAGCTCTTGTCATTGAATACCTACCTGGAAATTTCACAATGGCCGTTGATGATGATGTCACTTGGGTGTCTCAAACTCCGATTGGTTCCGTGTCGCTAATGATTTCAAATGCTAGTGACCCTAAAACAATGGACGGGGATCATTTCCTATTCATGCAAGATCAAAATGCAGGAGAAGCGACCCTTTCTACAAGAATTCATGGAATTACTGAAATGGGCTACCGCGCTGCTGAAAATGCAAGTCGAGCAGGGGCCGAAGGACGCGGAGAAGGCTTCTTGAAGGGCCCAGGGGATTCACCATTTCATGGCGTCATCATGGATCAGACATATCATGATTCTCCAGCAGATGGACTAACAGCCTTCGTCCTTCTTGATCCATTGCCTGCTGATTTAACTCTTCAAGTCCCGGAAGGAAGGACAAATGAAACAAATCCACTAAACGTTCCCGAATTCAAAACAGATGATGGCTTAGCTGGAATAGCATTCTTTTTGGCTGGTTTTACTGATTTCGGTCAGAGTGTCAATTCTATGTTAGGGGATTTAGTTACAAGTGTTACTGGAGGAGCTGTGGATGATGCACGTGAGGACTTTTCTTTTGGTATAGAATTGGATGCAACGGAAAGCTTCGACCTTGTAGTTGACGCTCATCAGGGGCGAATGGATTTATCAGAACCTGAATGGTTACATGGTATTTCAATGGAAGCAGGTACGGCTGTAGATAATCGAACAGGGTTCCGTGCAAGGGCATGGTTACCAGATTTATCACCATATATTGATCTCTCTATTGACTACCAGAACTTCACCACGACGGACCAGTGGGACATTGAAATAAATTTGACTGGCTGGAAACCAGCAAATCCAGAATTCATGATTGAAGTCAATGGGTATAGTGGAAGAGATTTACATTTGATGTTACTTGGGTTTGAGCCAGGTGAACTAACTTCAATTCAAGTCGAGTCACAAATTTCTACAGACTACCGGCCAATTGTGCCTCAACTTTCTGTAGAAAGTAACTACAAAATGAGCACGGAAATTGATGCAGTCCATGCAACTTTACTGGATAGAAGGGAAGCAACGAGATATGAATTACTGTTGCAAGATATTCCAAAAGAGATTCAAATGAATGCTTCAGTGGGTTCAATGGTTTCTGTTAATATGGATGCAAAGGATTCCAGTACAGGGCTGTCATTGTCTTCCTTGATGTTACAAATGAAAAGATTCAGTGCAGGTAAATGGTGGCCTGCTACAGTATTTCTTCATGAGTTACCTCTTGAAATGGAACTTTCAACAGCCCCTTCAACAGTATTTGACATTACCAAACCCTTGGGTTTCCAAGGAATGTCTACCCTGATATTTTCATCTTCAGGGCCAGGGATGGACTTGTTCATCTCAACTACTGGCCGTTCTGTAGATAACCGAGGAGACTCAATCCTACTGGCTGAAAATTTGGCCAGTCATATGAGCATTGAACCAACAGAAGATTTTGGTATGAGGGTGCGAAGTAGCGGTTCTGGGATTGGCCGATTGTACCTGCGCCAAAGTGATGTTCCTACCCAACCAGGGGCTTGGTTACATCAGATGGAAGCTGCCGGCGAGGATCTCAAGAGTGCCACAATTCACACATATTTCATTGGCGATTATCCAATTATCGAAATTGGGGATGTCCGTGGTGGGCGCATAATTGCGAACTCTAGGGCTGATGTAGAATTTGCAGGAATGACATTTGATGGACGAGCTGTACTCATTGATGCCCAAATTACTGGTGGGATTCCAACTGGTACTACAGTGGGTGTAAACGGTCTAGCATCAGATCTTTCAATTCTGAATTTGATGGGTGTCGAGGCAGATACAACACATTATTTAATGCCGGAACCATTGACGACAGCATTTGTCACGGGAGTGGCGACATTACTAGGGTGATTACATGGCGGATGAAGATATTGAAGAAGGAATGTTTACTCTTGTTGGTGACCCAGAGAATCCTGATTTACAAGTTGCAGAAGAAGAAAAGTTGAGTTTAACTGATCGCATTGCGAGAATTGTTAAAGAAACAGTTGATGGGGATTTTGAAGTATCAGAAGAGGAGCGAGAACTAGCAGAAATTGCATTGGAACGTGCACGGAGCGTTGCGAGTCAAGTGACTCCAATGAGAGTTGTTCTAGCTTCTGTTTTCATGGCTGCTTTATTGTTCAGCATGTTTGCGGTCAGTTTCTGGGTTGTTCCTCGAGATGCAGTAACAGTGGAAGTCGTGTATAGACAAGGGGGTCCAGGACAGGTTGTTTTGCTGCAAGTTCACAATTATGGAAGCCGTCCGATTGCAAATGTCGCTGTCGATATTGAATTCTCAGACGCAGATGGGAATTTGTTAAACTCAACACATTTTGAGCAATCATCGATTAAAGCCCATACCTCGATAGCCGGAGATGGATTGGAATTAATTGTTACAGGAGTTTCAAGTTGGGAATTGTATATTCTTGAAATCACATTAGATTACGATAACTATGATGGTGCTTTAGAGGAACAAGTTTGGACGCTAGAAGTTGGTAATTATGTCTTCGAAACACATGACCTTGAAGCCGATCGTCATTGGTTTTGAACGACACCGTAGGTGTCGTCGGGAACGGGCAAGATAGAAAGCGGTTTCAGTGGCCCCCTCAGAGAGGGGGCCGTACATTGAAGCGAATTGTTATCGGGATGCTTACTCTCTTGCTTCTGTCATTATTTGCCTCGTTACCACCTGCATATTCCATTTCAGATGATGTTGATAATAATCAAAATCCCACAGGAATTGAACGATTTCACCTACCATCTAGTTCAGAGGGGTTTAGTGATTTGCAACCATCTAATTTTGCACAAGGTGAAGAAAAGAATCGATTGACTGTGGCTGATACCCATCTTGGAATTTTCACTGTAGACGGTCTTCAATCAAATATTGAAGTCCCACAAGTATTGACAACAATTCGACCTGATATCGCTTTAGTTTTAGTTCACGGCGACGTAGGATTGTGGGATGCTAGAGTCGAATTAACAGCATTGCCTAGCATTGAAGTTAGAGCGCACATCCCTCCCTCGGGATTCTTGGTACAAGGCCCTTCATCGGCTTTAGCCACAATATCACAATTGGAAGTTGTTGCAGCAGTTCATCAATTACCGCTAGCGTTCATGGTTGATAGTCAGTTAAGTGATGTGATTGTCGAAGCAGCAACCATTTCTACACCTTCATCTATTTCGACAGCAATTCAAATGAATGGTTGGAGAGAATCCGATTTAGGCACCCCTCTTGATTATATTCGGTTGGGCACACTGTCGAGTGACTTAGGATCTACCGCGGAGAACTATTTGTCAGATTATCGTCAAATCGATTCCGGTCGTCATGTTGGCGTATTAAATTTGGAAGATTTACCAACAGTAGTAGCAGATCCAGCACTTTCATGGATGTCTTTAGAACCTGTTTGGAATTTACATAACAATTTAGCTGTAGGGCATATGCGTGCTGATGACGTTGAGAATTATTTCCCATCAATTGGGCTTAATGGCAGTGGGCATAGTGTTACAGTCGCTGATTCCGGCATCGATAGAGATCATGGTGATTTCAATGGCCGAATAGAGCATGTGGAATCAGTAACATGGGGCGATTCCTCTACTGAAGATGTTCATTCAGGTCACGGAACACACGTTGCATGTACAGTACTTGGAAATGGTAGCAGAGGCGGATACGCCGGAGTTGCCCCTCAAGCGAAGCTTAGATTCCAAGCTATGGAAGATGACAGTAGCGGTAACTTTGGAGGTGTTAGCATGGACTCTTTGGTTAGAAAAGCCTACGAAGGAAATTCTCACATTCATACGAATTCCTGGGGTGCCGATGGTTATTATGGTGAATATACCACTAGCAGTGAAGATGCTGACAGTCGAACCAGCGCATATGATCAATTCTGGTCATATAACGGAATGATTGTTTTGGTGTCAGCAGGTAATGACGGCCCCACGGCAGATTCAATCACACCTCCAGCAACAGCGAAGAATGTCGTAGCAGTTGGCAACCACCACAATAGAGGTGGGGGTGCCCCCAGTACCCTTGCAGAAGGTAGCAGTCGAGGCCCAACAGATGATGGACGCATTAAACCAGATGTGACTGCCCCAGGTTCATGGGTCCGCTCGTGTTTATCTCAAGAGGCAACAGATACCTCTACATCCACATGGACAAGTCAGTGGTATCTTGAATATTCAGGGACATCTATGGCTGCTCCAAATGCAGCAGGTGCCTCAGTATTGATTCGCGAATATTTGATGGAAGTTGCCGGTCGACCTGCGCCTCAAGGAGCCCTCATCAAAGGCCTTCTCATTCTAGGTGCTGAAGATTCTGGAACAAGAGACATTCCGAATATGGATGAAGGTTGGGGGCGAGTGAATTTAGCGAACTCTCTGATTCCAGGCTCACATACAGGAATTTGGGTTGATGATAGGACATCGATTCGAAGTGGACAAACTAAGGAATACTTGTTTAATTTGAGTCATTCTAATACTCCATTCAAAGTAGTATTGACTTGGTCGGACTATCCAGGTAGCACTTGGTCGAATAAGCAACTTCAAAATGACCTTAACATGGTGGTGACATCTCCAGATGGAACTGAATATCTTGGCAATGATTTTGCTAATGGTCGTTCTACTACAGGAGGAGATGCTGATGATACAAACAATGTCGAAGTCGTTCTTATTGATCAGGCTAATAGTGGACTTTGGACAGTCACAATCAATGATGTTTCACATGGGGGGCAACGAAGCGAGCAACCCTTTGCTCTTGCAGTTAGGGGAGCAGGTGTCAATGATTTGAGAAGTGATCCCTTACCAGTAGTAGAAAGTTTACAGTTATCGACAGATATCCCACAAGTCAATGAAGTGTGTGAAATCTCAATCCAAATCAGAAACCAAGGTGGTGGTGGTGCAGAGAACCTCCGAGTTCAGGCTATTGCTGGAGGTCAGAATTTAGGTGAAGTTGAATTAGACCTTGGACCAGGAATGACTCGTTGGGCTACATGGGATTGGACACCTAGTGCAGAAGGACAGAAGGTTATCACAATTCGAATTGATCCTAATGATTTAATCGAAGAGATCGATGAAGACAACAATATGTTTGAATCTCCAATTGCAGTTAGCGCCCCTGGTGTTCGAGTTTCAACTGAATTCACTACCAAATTTGTTGAAGATCCAAGTGTGTCTAGTACATATTGGGATTTTACAAT
>JASLKH010000042.1 GCA_030747675.1 Candidatus Thalassarchaeaceae archaeon
GTGGAGAATCCACAAGGAAACTCTCGACAAACCACCATTGGTTCATGTTGATTGGGATTACTGATTTACCCACTGATTTAAGTCGGACGAACTAGAGGGTACCCTCTGAGTCAAACCACATAAAACATTCATTTTTCCTCATTTAAGATTTTATTTGTAATGACTCCCCCGCATTGTATGGCTGGGTGAGTAATTAATGCTAAATTTACCCACGCCGAGAAAATGGCAAACAACAGCCTTAGCAGCATGGGTTGGTAAAAGGAAGGGGATTGCCAAAGTTGTTACTGGGGGGGGCAAAACTGCATTCGCGGGAATGTGCATCAGTAATTTTGTTGATGCAAACAATAGAGCAGTGGTAATTGTAGTCCCCACTACTGCACTAAGAGACCAATGGTATGCAACAATGACTGCAAACTGGGGGGTTGCAACTGAAAGAATCATTACAGATAAAACCAAAATTTCTACTACAGATTGGGATTTTTTGTTGTTGGTAATTAATACAGCAAGAGATAATATCACGGCAGTTCAATCGAAAGGAAATATGATGCTGGTTGTTGATGAATGTCACAGAGCAGGATCTACTGTGAATCGAAATGCTCTGATGGGTGAATGGGGTGCCACATTAGGATTATCAGCAACACCTGAGAGACAATATGATGATTTCTTTGAGTCGATATTGGTTCCTTCTTTGGGGCCAATTATCATTGATTATAATTATTCTCAGGCAGCAAAAGATGGTGTTATTGCAAAGTTCAAATTAAGCAACCATCTTGTTCAATTTACTGACGATGAACAGAACGATTATTCTGCATATACTAAGAAAATTTCAGTTGAATATTCCAAACTAAAAAAGGAGGGTTTGAGTTCTTCAACCAAATTAGAAAGATTGCTAATGAAGCGAGCAACCATCAGCAAGAATGCAGAGTTTAGATTACCTGTTGCAGCTGCCCTGGTGGAAAAAGTACTCCCAAAGAAAACTATCCTTTTCCATGAGTCAATCAACCATATTGAGGCATTAGCAATCGTTTTACAAGATATGGGGATTGATTGTAGAACTTATCATTCAAAAATGAGTGAGGTAAGAAGAGTGGAATCCCTTTCTCTATTCATCTCAGGATCGATTGAAGTCCTGCTTACATGCAGGGCCCTTGATGAAGGATTTGACTTGCCAGATATTGAGGTCGGAATTATTGCATCCATGACAAAAAGTCCACGCCAGAGGATCCAGCGGCTAGGCAGAATATTGAGGCGCCTAGATGGAAAGATTGCAGAAATAAAGACAATACATACAATTCATGAAGAGGAACTCTTGACTTCTGAAGCAGAGGGAATGAACGAAGCCCTAGAGATCAAATGGTTTGGGTGATTAAATGCGGATTATTGGCGGGGGAACTGCGCATGATAAGCACCTCTTTGGGTTAGAGGCCCAATTTGAGAAAGAAATTCTCAGAATGAAAGATGAAATTTTCTTAGGTGGTCACTACGAAAGATGGGATCCAACTTTCAAGGAGGAATTGATTGATGACGGGGTTAAACCTGATGGTCTATTCTTGTCATACGAATTAGATGAATGGTGGATTGTAGAAGTAGAATTAGCGCGGGACTCGAAAATGGATCACATCCAAGATCAACTTGGAAGACTAGAAAGGGTTGATTATAGTAAATACCGAGATGTGTTAGAGAAGAAACTTACCGAAATGAATATCGAAAATGCCAAGGGAAATGCTCGGAATCTATGTGCAGAAAGACCCAACTTCCTTCTTATCCTTGATGACTATAACCAGAAAATTATCGAACGTGCCCAAACTCGAGGTTTTGCAACTTTGGTCCTTGAAACTTACAAATCTCCCTGTGGGCAAACGGGGATCCTCATGTCAAATGAATTGCCAATCACTCGTGAAAGAGATACGGAAAGTGAGTCGATTTACACCCTAGTTGCATCTGATTTGAATAGAAAAAAGGTGAATGCGGATGTCTGGTGGTTCGAATTAGACAAAAAGCACCCTTTCGACAAGGACACTGTTGAAATTGTAGATAAGCATGGTTCATTTACAGTACTGGTGGAAGAATTCGGTGGAAAACAGCATCTTCGCTTACCCACAGATCGGACATCAGTAAGGGATATTCTAAAGGGCAATCGAATAGGTAATGTTTTTCCAACAGAACACGCTGACAGGTATGAGTTGCAGACTATTTGGCCTCCAATTTAGGTGAAAATAATGGGACAAAGAAAAGTTAAATCGGGCGCATCATTAGGTGAATTACTCAACACATACACTACACTGAATTATTCATGGAGGCACGCATTAGGCGAACTGGTTGACAATTCAATAGACTCCTATTTGGAACACAAAGACAAGTTGCCGGATGGTATTGAAATTCGTATTACATACGACGCTAAAGGGAAAACCCTCGTTATTCAAGACTCAGCCTTTGGAATGGACGAAGCAGCACTGGAGGCAGCTGTACAAATTGGAAAAGGCAAGAAATGGCAAAAGGGGATTGGAAGATATGGTCTAGGTTTGAAGAAGGCAGCCACTTGTTTGGGTGATGAATGGAAAGTAATTACCACACAGAAAGGCAACTCGAAAAAATATTCAGTTTCTATCGATGTCACTAAACTCTACAAGGCTCAAACTGATGATTTGATTATAATGGATACTAAAACAAAAAATCATCTTCATGAGACACGAATTGAGATTAGTAAACTGAGAAAACCCATGCGCGGTAGGACTGAGGAATATCTCAGAGAGCATCTATCTGAGATGTATCGGTTCCTAATTTCAGACGGACAGGTCAAGATTTATTGGAACAATGATTTGTTGAAATACGATCGAAGACCCACAAGAAAAACTACTGAAGATGATGGTAAGCAAGTGATTTGGGACACTCCTCTCACGTTGGAAGTTAAACTACCCGGGAAGAAGGAAACTTTTGTTGAGGTGAAAGGGGAGATGTACATTCTTGAAACGATGTCTCATACACATTCAGGAATTCAATTATTCTGGGGTAAAAGAATGATTGTTGGCGGTCCACGAGAAAATTGGCGCCCAGTAAAAGTGGTAGGTTATCCTGAAGGATACAAGGCACGTAGATTCTGTTGTGCTTTACATCTTGACTACCTAGATGTAAACCATACAAAAGATGATTTATTGTGGCGCAAGTTCGGTAAAGAAGACTTGATTCAGGCATTATTGAATTCTACAACTGTCAAGTCTTATCTTTCTGAATCTGCAAAGGCAGGAGCCGCAAGTAAGCCGGATCCAAAAGTTACGGCAAAGAATGTAAAAGACCGTTTGGGTTCAAAGAATGTTACGAAAGCAGTAAACACCGAGCGTAAAACTTCCAAAGTCAAAGCCAATACTTTGGATGTATCCACTATTGAGAAAATGGTTGAGGAAAATGGTATAATTTTCACCATGGATGGG
Source organism: Candidatus Thalassarchaeaceae archaeon (assembly GCA_030747675.1). Lineage (GTDB taxonomy): Archaea > Thermoplasmatota > Poseidoniia > Poseidoniales > Thalassarchaeaceae > MGIIb-P. The sequence goes on from JASLKH010000042.1 coordinate 3,429, forward strand.
GAACCTTTCGCAACACAGACAATAATGGATAATGCGTATGCCCCCATAATGACTTCAAAGGTCACTCATCAGAATGAATCTGGAAAAGATGTATTGCGTATATTGATTAACAAGGGGCATAGTTACTTCGATATTGCTGTAAATTCAGAGGCTGAACAAGAATTATGGTTTGAAATTCTGCAAGGACTTGCACTTACTGAACACACATTAAGTGGGGAGAATCCACCTGAGTTTGACAAGGTAATAGAAACTTTAGGGAATATTTTGAAGAGTTTCCGTTCTACAGATCACTCTGAATAATTTTCATGCTTTACTTGGGGAATAAGTATCCCTTCGGGGGATTGAATACTCTCTAAAACCATCAACCTCTTGACAACCTCATCGATAACAACCACATTCACAGAATTTCCTAGTTGACGAAACGCAATTGAAGATTTGTCATGTGGTTTGAAATCCGAACTGAATGATTGAGCATTCGCAGCTTCTCTTGGAGAAATTCTTCGCCCCCAGGGCCCAATTATTGGTATTTGAGCAATCGCCACGAGAGCAGGTATTCGATTTAATCGACTAACGCGAATTCCCGAAGGTCTAGTATGGATCATGTAATCCATTACATCTCTGCTTTTCTCTGATCCAACATGCCATTCAAATTTCTGATAGGTCTCATTGAGAAGCCTTGTCTCAGCCAACCATTCATCCCCAATCTTTTTTCCATGATCCACCCAGAATTGTCTATTCTTCTCAATAAACTGCTTTTTCCACTTTGGCAAAACCGTTTTCATTTTGCGGATATATGGTGGGTATTGTTGCAATATTCTTTCCTTGGACCATGACATTTTCACTTTGATTCCCTCTTTAGCAAGTTCTTCACAAAGCCTTCTTTTGGTTAAATTCACTACTGGATGGATATTTTCCAAATCATAGAGCCTCCCAAATTCCATTGACCAAGTAGGGGAAGGGGGTTTGATTTTTTTCGGCAATTTCTTCATAAATTTAGTCCAGTGATTTAGCACCATTTGCAATGATTCCGAAATAGTACCTTCCGAACTCGCATCAAATATGGTATCCACATGGGTTCCTTCAGCCTTCTTCTTTGAGACCCTGGGGAATCTGAACTTAGAATAATTCTGAACTTTTTCTTTGTTAATTGCTACTATGAAAATTCGTGGCCTATGATGTGGGATTCCAAATTCATGCGGACTCAAAACTCGGTCCCTAACATGATATCCTAAATTCTGGAGAACGCTTCTTATCGTCTTCATCGTATTTCCAGTATTGTGCGTTCTCAGATTTGCAACGTTTTCTAGAAGTACATATTTTGGTGATTTTAATCGAATAATCTTCGAGATTTCTGCAAAAAGGGTACCTCTAATTTTGTCTTCAAACCCCAACTGGTTTCCTGATTTGCTGAATGGTTGACATGGAAAACCCGCGCATAGGATTTCGTGATCATCGATTTCATCAGACCATGTTCGCACATCATTGAAAGCAGTCATATCCCAATTTTCATGGTATACTTTTCTGCATTCTTCATCAATGTCGCAAGCAAATACGCATTCGTGTCCTAATTGTGAAAGGGCCTGATGAAAACCCCCAATACCACAGAACAGATCTACAAAACGCATAATTAGGCCCCTAGTTGGAGGTTATTAAGCTAATTTATCCCATTGTATACGCAATCAGAGACTACCCTCTGATTCTAAGTTCCGAGTCGAATTTCGCTCCTTCGTGTAAATCAGAGGGCTCGGCCCCCGGAAGAAATACGGTTGCCCTGCCAGTAAGCCTACCTCTCGATCCGTTCCACTGGATGAATGACCCCTCCCACATCCCTAGCACGGGGGTGTTCTGGTGCCTGTGGAACTCGGCTATCCTCTGGGCCCTGGACTCGCCGTAGTGGTTCGCTACTTCCTCGCCGTCCATGAA
>JASLKH010000043.1 GCA_030747675.1 Candidatus Thalassarchaeaceae archaeon
TTCCAGCGCCACCATATTCTTCTGGTACTGTTATCCCCAAAAGCCCATATTCACCTAAATTTCTGAATAAATCGATATTGAATTTCTCATCTCTGTCATACTCAAGAGCTTGGGGTTCAACTTCCGCTCGCACAAAGTCACGAATCATCTCACGAATCATGGCATGTTCCTCTGTAGGATTTGCAATGTCCAGTGTTCGCCAGCCTTCCATGGACTTGCCCACTAGAGTCATACGCATGAATGTTCTCTGAATATCCACTCATCTGAAAGGAGAAAGTGCTCGTACCGGAATTCGAATCCGGGTCGATGGATTGAGAGTCCACCATGATGGGCCGCTACACCATACGAGCGTGTATTTGGGCGACCTAGGGCCGGTATATCAACGGAACGCACACCAAGATGCTAGGTTGGAATCAGTTTCAGATGAAACTAAATGTGAAAAACAGGGGACTGCGCTCATATATGACTTTCAGTTTCAGTTACTCTCACATGTGGTTCTTCATAGGCACCCCCACACTGGAACCATTCATGCAACGCAAAGAATCGATGCAAAAAAATGAGACGACCAAATTCGCCAGCTTAGTAGCTACTCGAAAACCACGTCGTATGCGAGACGGGGCCTTGGTCCACGCAAGTGGAAATGCAAGCAATGGTACATGGAAACCATTGGCCCGCCAGCAAATATGGAACCATCTACAACAAAGAAGTCGTGAGGCGATGGCATGAGTCGAACAAAGAGACTTCGTAAAGCAGTGCATACCTTCTTACAAAAAGAAGGTAAAGCCAATACAGTTGAAGTGTTTGATTATCTGAATGAACGATTTAGTTGGGGTGCAACAATGAATCAAGTTGGAAACATTTTATCTAAAGATCGACGATTTTCAAAAATCGGCACTGTTAGGGGCCTATTTCGTGGGGCTCGTTACAGTGTTTGCGTTTGGACACTCACTGACAAAAATCGTGGATTTGATGATGCACCTGTCGGTGCAACAGCGTAGGCATCAAAAAGTGTCAGTGCTGCCAAGGGGTCAATGAATGGAGCATACTGGCGGCTAATCCGAGGTGGGAACACTCTCGTAGGTGCTTCTACTGTAATTGTCGGTGCACTATTGGTTCGCACCGAACTGAGCATAGTTGAAATTATTTTGATTCTAATGCATGCCTTTTGTGTTGCGTTTTTCATGGCTGCATGGAATGCATTCAACGACATACAAGATGCTGGAATTGATGCAATAAATCACCCAGAAAGACCAATCCCAAATGGTGACTTGACAGAAATCCAGGCTAAAGCAATGGGCCGAGCGATGTTTCTACTTTCTATCATCACTTTACTCGGCGCAATGACTACAGCTGCCCTTAAGACAACTTACATTGTAGACTGGCTACCCAGTATAGGGATTTGGTTCATCGCATTTTTACTAATGTTCCACTATGAAATGGTTATCCCTGCCTCATTTATGCTCAAGCACAAAGGACTTGCTGGAAATATCGCTGTTTCGGCCTTAGTTGGAATCGTGATAGTATTCGGTGCAGCAGCAATCGGGTCATGGAATAACCCACTTGTTTGGATGGTGGCAACTGTTGCTATGTTAGTTAATTCGGCTCGAGAAATTATCAAGGATATAGAAGACGAAGAGGGCGACTCTGATAGAGAAACATTACCAAAAAAAATTGGACCTGAAATGTCAAGAAGTATTGCTCAATTATTAGTTGTGATCTCTCTAATCCCCTTGGTGGCACCCTATGCCAGAGGATATCTAGAACAAGGACTGATTATTCTCCAAATTCCAGCGATTTTAACATTGATTTCAGTCAAGCCTAAACTCTATAGAGGAGAAGACCATAGTTCACAAAGGTCTCTTCGAGTTGCAATGATTTTAGGAGTATCAGGGTTCCTGATAAGTGCTATTATTGGACATTAATACAAGTCCAAATAGGCATCAAAAGCAGCAGGATTACAAAGGTATACCAATAATCCAATTTGTGCCCACATCCTGTTTTCAGCCTGATCAAATACGACACTGTTTTCACTATCCATTACACCGTCAGTAACTTCGTCACCTCGGTGCGCCGGAAGGCAATGCATGAATACATAATCATCACGTGCAAAGGAAACTAAATCTTCGTTCACTTGAAACCCTTCGAAAGCTTTGATTTTGTCCTTCAAGTGATCTTCGCCCATGCTGATGAAAACATCAGTGTATATCGCCGAAGCGCCAGATACCGCCTCAATTGGATTATTAGTTTCAGTGAGTTTTGACCCTGACTTCTTAGCTAATTCTTCTGCTCGCTTGACGATGTCAGCATCGGGTTCATATCCAGCCGGAACTGCCCATGTGCAATCTACACCAAGAATCGCACATGCTAGCATCAAATCGTGAAGTACATTGTTCCCATCACCAACCCATGCCATTTTTTCACCCTCAAGTGACGGGTTTCGCTCCAATATCGTCATTAAATCCGCAGCAGCCTGACAAGGGTGATGTTTGGCAGAAAGAGCGTTGATTACAGGAACTGTCGAATTATTGGCGAGTTCCTCCACCATTTCATGCCCAAAGCAACGATACGTAATTCCATCCAAGAAACGCGATAGTACTGCAGCTGTATCTGAAATTGTTTCAGATTTACCCATTTGAATATCATTTTTCAATAGTGTCAATGGTTGACCTCCCAGTTTGTGAATACCAACTTCAAATGACACCCTTGTTCGTGTACTGGGCTTTTCATAAATACAGCCGATGCTCATTTCATCGAGCGGTTTGAAATCGTAATCAGGTTCAGGATCTTGTTTGTAGCGAATTGCCCATTCTAGAATACCTCTGAAATCATCAGCAATATCATCAATTGCCAGCAAATTTTTCACTTCATCCGCCATGTAAACCACTCAATTCCGTTCGTCTTCTATATCAGAAGCGAATCCATCGCGTGTATCGGCCATCCCCCCGAAAATATTCTGGGCGAAAGAGAGAATATCCGCTAACCCTTCTTCGTGCTCGCTAGAAAGTGGAATTAAGCCTGGTTGAATCTGGGCATTTTGCATCATTCTCAATTGGCCTATAGCAAACTCAGTTCGTTGACCTCCTGCTTCCTCGAAAAGCGCACTTTCAAGCATTGCTAAATCCTCACCCCAGCCCAAAACACGTTCCAAATCTTCAGGCGGTAATAAATCGGCTTTTGAGAGGAAGTTTGCAGTTGGCAAACCTAGCCGAAAGTGGACGATGTTTGACAATAGCATTTGGGATACAAATCCTGACGGGGTCTGACTCAACATTGGATCGAATAAGAAAATTAGGGCCGCTTGGCCCTTACCCAAAACTTCGACCAAATGTGTGCTAGCCTCTCTAAATGCAAAAAGTTCAACCTGCCCAGGTGTATCAACGACTAGCAAATCTCCTGCAAGTCCTTCCAATTCCTCCTGGATATCAAATGATTGAGCTGCGACCAAATCTGCAGCCAATATTTGGGCACCATTCGGGCCCAAATCATATTCATCCATCACTTCGTGTAAAGAGATGAGATCACGTACATCGAACTCTGGGTCGTAATGCACTCTTTCCGCCCCAGGGTCGAGATTGATTGTGAGGGCTTCTACTTCTAAAAAACGAGACCAGCGCTGAAACGCGGTTACCAAAGTGCTCTTTCCCGCACCTGCTGTTCCGACTACGAATAATACTGGAGGGCTGCTACTATCACTGACTGTCACAATTCACAGCCATAGAACTTGGTTCTTCAACCCTCCGACGTAGAATAATCAGATAGTTAGCCATTCACGGTCCATAGGACCGCTAGAGTTTGTGTGGCAATGGTTATACCGCTTTCATTACTGTCATCAAGATACCGATGCCCAGTGGAGGCCTTACTATGAATGATGAAAATGATGATGGAAGTTTACCACTACCCCCGCCCGGAATGCCACCTATGCCACCCACGCCACCAGGAATGGACGAGGCGCCACCTGCACCGCCCGGCCTAGATATGGCCCCACCTGCTCCACCTGGAATGGACGAGGCACCACTCGCACCGCCGGCTCCACCTGGAATGGACGAGGCACCACCTGCACCTCCGGCTCCACCTGGAATGGACGAGGCACCACTTGCACCGCCGGCTCCACCAGGAATGGACGAGGCACCACCTGCACCTCCTGAAATGGATGACTTAGGTGATCCGATGGATTTGCTAGCAGAAATGACCCCTACAGAATCCGACGCCGATGAATCTGAAGATGGTGTTGAAAATGTAGAAATTGAAGATAATGACTCTTCTTTGGAACTAATAATGCCAGTTGATGACTCTGAAGAAGAACCAGTTGTTGAAGAAGTAACACCTTCTCCTGAAATCGCAGCACCTTTACTGGAAGGAACAAGAGTACGGGCGTATTCTGAAGTCGACACAATCCATGGTGACAAATTAGTTGCCACACTTTCAGAAGTTGAAAATTCAACCCTTGACCCATCCGGGAATGTCGTCAAGCAAGAGGTAAATGGTGTCCTAAAATTACACAACCCAAGTGGAAAGGACCGCCTATGGGATATCGAAGTAGAACTCTATTCTGCGGATTATTCCGATATTAGTGCAGACTTACCTTTCGCAGAACTAGAGGCTGATTCTGACCAAAGTGTTGAATATTCAGTTGAAGGCCCACGAATGCTTTGTTTAATGGAACGTATAGATACTAACCCATCTCGAAATCAAGAGCGTAGTCTTTCGGTTGTAAGAGATAGTGAAGCGCAAGACATTCATCTTGAAATTGAGGTTCAAAATGTAGGCCCCGTGACTCTAAACAATATTGCCGTGACTCGTACATTCCCTGTTGAAATTCAAGTCGGAGAAAGTGAGGATTATGATAAACAAGGCGACACATTGACATGGAATGTTGGCCGATTAGGATCCGGTGAAAGCCGTACACTAAATGTACCAACTGCTGTCACTGCTGAAGCCATTGATTCCATTAACGCAGGTTCAGCTAATGCAACTTATTCTGCTGAAGCTACATTGTCAGGAATGGGTGTTCAAGGAATTGATGCCTTATGCCGAGGATTTTCTTACATGGTGGTTGATGAAGATGAACGCCCTGACAATTATCGATGTCAAGCTGTTTTTGAAAATAGGTCTTCATTCGCGGTTGATTTGACTAACCTTCTTGTTCAGCAAACAGGGGCAGATGAACCCTTGTTCGCCGTAGAGGATGTGCCAGATGATGTTCTACCAGATGGACGTTGGGAAAGTGATGTAAAAGTTGTTCATTCAACAGACAAACCTACTTTTAGTCAAGAATTACTTTACTCTGTAATACCAAGAGTTAGTTTAGCCACAGAAGGAAGTATTGACCTTAACTCGCATGTTATTGAAGTCCTAGAGGCAGAAATCTCGAAAAGTTACTCCATAGATGTTCTGCGGCATTATCGTGAAACAGAATTAATGGCAACAATGGAAATTTCAAATACAGGATCGGCAACAATTAATTTACTAAGAATTACTGATGATGTCCCAGGTATTTTCACTGCACCTACTGCTGATTCAGTTAAAGCCAGTATCGATGGAAATGAACTTGTGCGGGACCAATTCAGAATTGAAATGAAAGATGGTATTTCACTAGAAGAAAATCGAGTATCACCCGACGGCCCTGGGAATACAATGCTAATCACTGTTGGCACAAAGGGCCCAATTGGTTTGGCACCAGGTCGTAAAATGACAATCTCATATCCGCTAGTCGCTCCAGACCCCAGCCCTGCAAACGATGTGGTCGCTGCACCTGCAAGAATTGATTTCAGTGCTGAACGATTTGGACCTGTTGCAACAAGAGGTTTGAATGTCGTACCGGCAGTCAGAGTTACCCACAGGAAAGTCAATTATGACTCTGGTAAGGAAGTGTTCCCAGCAGGTGGCGCAGGACGCTATGAAGCCATGATTATGTTCAACAACCGCGCAGACTCCGCTTTGCAAGATGTTGTCATTCACGACGTTATACCTGGCGCTTTTGAGTTGACAGAGTGGAATGTTGTATCATCCACAGGCTCAAAAATAAAAGCCAAGATGACTGAATCAAAGCACAAAGATGGCAAGAAAATGTCATGGAAAATTGGAACTGTTTCACAGGGTGAAAGAATAGAAGTTTGTTATGAATTCAAAGGTGATCCTGAAACCGGTTTCAAAGTTAGCGATGCGCAAGAAGTGCATGGAATCGATGTCGGTGCCGAAGTTGAAGAAAAATTACCACCACTTGAGGATATAGTAACTGAAGAAGAAGCTGTTGAAGAAGAAGCTGCTGAAGAAGAGGCTGTGGAAGAAGAAGCTGCTGAAGAAGAGGCTGTGGAAGAAGAGGCTGCTGAAGAAGAGGCTGTGGAAGAAGAAGCTGCTGAAGAAGAGGCTGTGGAAGAAGAAGCTGCTGAAGAAGAAGCAGAAGGAGAAGATGCACTCATGAATGATGCACTTGCAAAGATCACCGGGGCTACAGAATCTAGTGATTCTGGAAATCAAGTCGGGAGCAATGATTCATGGGGGTGCCCAATCTGCGAACACCAAAACGCTGCCGGAATAACAGAGTGTACTATTTGTAAATTCACCAATGCTTGATTGTCAAAAGTCTAGTATGTCGTCAGGTATTTCGACTTCATTAGATCCATCTTTGGAATGCGATTTACCCCTCACCATACTCAAGTCTATAGATTTGGATTTGGTCTCTTCGACACCTAATAATTCTGAGAAATCAGAAATACTTGGTGTGCTGGTATCATCTAATTGGATCCCAGCCATCGACTCCACGGAATCGGACCCAAAATTGGCACTCACAAGTTTAGAACCAGTTCGCACATCGGAACCACGGTTGGATTCGTCTGCACCGAAAGAGGCCGTGTCGAACTGATCTAATTCAGGTACAGAAGTACCTATTATCGGTGAACACTCAAGCAGAAAATTATGCAGGATTTTGCTGCTTCTCCCATTCTGAATGAATGATTGTAAAGCCTGACTCCAAGCATCTTCCTTTCTCCCACGTGCCCAAATGGCCTTGCATAAACCAACAGTAGCAACATCATTTGGTGCGCCTACTGCCAATGCTCGACCCCAAAGCGCCTCTGCAAGTCTATTCTTCCCCAAATCCTGAGCCAGTTCTGCAGATGATTGGGCGGCATCAGACCTTTGTGGGTGGTTTTTCAACACACTCCTGAAAACCTTCAGGGCTTTTTTATTACGGCCAAGTTTCCGTAACACCCGCCCATGCCTCATTTTGAATTCTGGCTCCCTTTTCCACCTCTTACTTGCAGATTTAAGAGTTGATTCAGCCAAAATAAGGTCTCCCTCTGTTTCCGCAGCATGCGCGATACGAAGGGCATCCTCAGGCGATTCCATGTCCGACCATCGACCACTATGAATTGAATCCTTCGCATCAGAGTATTGCATTGAATCTCAAGTTACAACCCGAAGGGTTGATGGCGCGTCTGCCTCGCCCAGAAAACATGACAGAGGAAATTCCAGAGGATCCGGAGTTGCCGGTCGGACAATTATTGATGCCGATAGTTATGCTAATTTTCATGTCATTTATCCTTCTAAACCCTGGTCTTCGCGATGGCATGGCTTCAATCGCTGGAGGATTTTTAGAACCTGCCCTACCCCATCATGACCGATATTTCGTCCCCACTGTACTTCTTCTCGGTTCGTCAATAATGATTGTGAATACATTGTTCAGATCGTTCTTCATGGATCCCCTTGCACAGGCGCATCTCAATCACAGAAATCGGCAATTGAGAAAATTGATGAATGAAGCGAGGTTGTCCCGTGATCATGTGCGACTTGAAAAAATAAGTAAAATGCAATTGCATTTAATGCCCGAAACAACAAAATTACAGATGTCTATGATGAAACCAATGATGTTCACAATGATTTTTATTATTGGCATATTTTCTTGGATGTATATCATGGTTGATGATTTCAGAGTAGGTTATGTTAGTTTACCATGGTCGCCACAATGGTCATTCAATGAAAGAGTAATTATTTTCCCAGCATGGATTGCTGCATATATCACCCTCAGTGCCCCACTGGGTCGTATTGTTGACCGCCACATTCGATTATTCAGGTACAAATCTCACCCATTAGTGACTTCTGGTGAAAAACTAGAGGAGCCTTTGTTGGTCCTTCTAAAGGAAAAGAAAACGAAGAAACAAGGTAGCCGAAGAACTCAACGTAGTCAACGAAGGATGCGAGGGAGCAAAGACAGCGGTGAGGAAGAAACTACAGAAGTGGCCCCAAAGGGCAGAAATCGAAGTCAAGCTATCTCGGGGGAAAATTGCCCCAGTTGTATCGGCGAAGATGTTGTAAGGACAAGCAATGGACGCTTGCGCTGTCAAATTTGCTTTGAGGAGTGGAGGCGATGAATTGGTTCATCTCACAGTAAGCGGGCACCCAGGTTCCGGGACTACTACGCTTGTTTCCAATCTTTGTCGTAGAAACGGTTGGACTAGTGTTAATGGTGGTGAAATATTTCGCGAAGAAGCGGCGCGGCGCGGAATGAATCTTGAAGAGTTCAGTATTCTTTGCGTCAATGACGAAGAGGTTGATCGTAACCTAGACCTAGAATTAAAACGTAGAATGTCCTTAGATAATGGCCCAGATATTGTTGAAAGCAGACTTGCTGGATGGTGGGCATATCGACTTAATATTGACTGCATTCGTGTTTGGTTATCTGTTAGTGAAAATGAGCGTGCGCTCCGAGTAGTTAACCGTGAAGGGGGGTCTGTTGATTACCAACAAGAAAAAATTGTCCAACGGATGGAGGCTGATGCTTCTCGATATGCAAAATTGTATGATATCAATATTGAATCTATGGAGCCGTACAATTGCATCATCGAAGGAGACGAAATAGGAGCTGAAAAAGTACTCGAACAAGTATTGGCTCACATGGGGTGAAAATATGGTGCGAATTATTACTGACTCAGATGCTTCGACTTCAAGTGGCCATGGTTGTCCGCCTTCAGAACGCTCTATCGAAGAATTGATTGATGCTGGAATGATTGTGATAGATAAACCAAAGGGGCCGAATAGTCACCAAGTATCTGCTTGGGCTCGTGATTTGCTAGGTATCGAAAAATTAGGCCACGGTGGAACTCTTGATCCATTTGCAACAGGAGTATTGGTTTTACTGGCTGGTAAATCCATGAGGTTGACAAAAAAAGTTCTAGGGCACGACAAAACGTATGTCTGTGTTTTGCATTCCAAAACGAATTTCGATGAAGGTGCACTGGACCGTGCATTGCAGCAATTATCGGGAGAAGTATACAATGTCCCGCCTGAAATTTCAGCAGTTAAAGTCCAAGTTCGTAGCCGTAGAATAAGAAGTAAATTGACGGATGTAATTGGAGGTGATGCTGTGATTCATGTCAATTGCGAGTCGGGGACATACATTCGAACCCTCGCCAGAGATTTAGGTTTGCTACTTGGTTTCCCTGTGGAATTGAAAGAGTTGAGACGAACTAAATCCGGTAGATTTAATGAAAAATCATCCATTAGTTTACATGAATTGACTGACGCAATATGGTTGTGGCAAGAAAAAGGGGATGAATCTGCAATTCGTAAAATAATTCAACCCATCGAATCAGTTGTGCAAGATTTGCCCTCGATTTTGATCAAAGATGGTGCTGCAAGTGCAATTGCACACGGGGCCTCATTGCTAAGACCTGGGGTTGTTTCTATTGATGCTGATTTAGCACGAGGTGATCGAGTTCAGATTCTTACACTGAAAAATGAGCTCGTTGCCGTTGCAACTATGCTAGTGAGATCTGAAATGATTGAAAGCATGACTGAGGGGGAAATAGCAAAACCGGAAGCTGTTTTCCTCGGTTCAGAGGTATACCCTCGAGCGTGGAAAAAGTCAACTTCATAAGTTACTTTCTTCAACCATCATGCTTGTTCATATTCTTCGTAAACCCACGTCTCACTTTCAAGACGGATTTTCAATTTCGTCATACCGTACATCCCCTATCCCCACCCCCTGGTCGGAGCACCAACCATTGCAGGAACGTCTTGAAGATGAACCGATATGGTATAACCATTAAGGCAGAATTGGGGATTATCAGCCCATACTACACTTTTCCAGTAGAAGAATCATCATTCTATCTTCCGAATTCGATTTGGTCCAATCTGAATGAATATAATAGCAAGTAGGAATACTAAAGTTGCAATGAACCAAATTATCTCCACGGTAAAGCCGTCGTCATCCGACGAAGATGTTTCAGACACTTCATTATAATCATCGGCAAATATTTCAATCGATGTCGACCAATGATTGTTGATTTCATTTGTTTCTTCAATGTCAGAGGTCCAATCAATTTCAATTTCTAAATCGACCATGCCTGCTGCCTCGGAAACAACCCAGTCACAACTTGCGGATTCTAATGTACCTGCCTCAACCACAGCAATTGTTGTAGTGTCAACGCTTCTACCATCGATATTGCAGCGGATAGTCACTGGTTGAGCGAGACTTCCCCCACTATTCCTAACAAATATGTCAATCGCGTATATATCTCCAGTCGAAATACCGCTCCCTTCGGTTATCAAATTCCTAATGTCAACGGATTGGACCCATAAATCAGGTAATTCTGTAGCGATTACTGTCATTGTCTGATTGATTTCGCTAGTTCCATCAGAAACTACTACTTGGACATTGAAGGTTCCTGATGCAATAGGTGACACAAGCAGTTGTCCTGCATAGTATGACACCCATTCATGGTTGAATGAGATTAGGATGTTCTGCGAGTTTGTATCAATATCAGAATAGTAAAAATCTATTTCAGCGGTTTGCCCTACTTCCACTGTTACTGTCAAAGGTAACGATTCCATAGTCGGGGCGTCATCATCTTCACTAATTGTAAATGCGATAGAGTCTGTCCAAGTATTCCCTGTTTGATCTTCCACTGTGATCTGTACTGCGCCAGCACCGTATGCATTAGGTTGGGGTTGCATTCGTATTTGCCCGTTCACAAAATTACCCTCTAAGAGATGTGGTGAATCGCTCACTACAGTCACAGAAAGTGCATCGTTGGATGTATAATCATCTCCACAAGTATACAAGAAATCAAGAAGACGGCCGCCACCATCTTCAACAAAATATTGATCCGACAGGCTTGTGCATGAGGGGTCAAGATCCCATTCAACAACATAACCGCCAGAAATTACCATTTCATCGACATTAACAACAATTGATTCAGGACTCCCATCGCTAGACCAAAAGAATCTAGTTGAAACGCCAATATCAATCAAACCTCCTGATTCTGGTATTAAATGTCCCACTGGAATTGTAAATGTAAATGGTCCAGAAGTAATATCAAAACTCGCAATTTCTTCACCATTCATCGCGAATTTTACGAATCCAGCGCCACCCACCATCGAATTTATTGCCCCACTTATTGAACCATTGATAGTAATGGTTGGGTCATTTATATCCACCCTTATCTCCTCAATACAACCATCTATCACTGTACCCTGAAATTTGAGGTATTTACCACTTGGGAGTATATCTTGAGGGGAGATGGAATTAAATTCCGACCAAAAAGTACCATCAGTAGACTCGGAAACTTTCCAACTTGCGTTGCCTGCAACGGTCGTATGGAATCGTCCCCATTCTTGTTCAAACGGTTTTTCGATCGGGTCGGTTGTCCACGTACCTGAATTCGCACCAGTATTTTCAAGCCCACAAGAAGAAATTGTTAACCCATTTACTGTACCTGTTGTAACAGCAATTGGGAAAATTGGACTTTCATCAACAACAGTAGAATGAGTAGCTTTGGCCATTTCAAAAGTGCTCCAAGGTTGCATATACCGAACCCATATCCCAATGGCATCTACTTGAACTTCAGAATCGTCTGTTCCACCCACCGAGACATAATCGACAATGGCATTGATTTGAGACAACTCATTCCACGACCATGATTTCACTTCATCAAGGGGAAATTCCTTGGCATTATTCTGCATGTAATTGACTGCATTCATTGTGTGTGAATACGTTTTGAGGTGATGTGATGCCCCATTTGATTCAACTAATATATCGACACTGTCAGTTTGCAAACTCTCAGGTATACGGAATGCCACAATGAGGGAGGCATTTACAATAATATTAGTTCCACCTTCTGAAATATCAAAATTTTCAACTTCTATTGTGGGGCCCTTTGACCATGCAAAACCGCCATCCGAATCGCCATCACCATCTGCGTCACAAACAGGTATTGACGATGGATTTAAACAATCAGGTGCTCCCAAACTCAAATTGTCACCTGTCCCTGAATATGACCCCCATGCAGTGAACTCTCCGTAATTAGTTGGCCTAGAATGTGTGAATGAAAGGTGATTATCAGCAACCATAGCCACTGTGTAATCTGCAACCACCTCACTGTATGCTTTATGGGTTACAAGCGACCACTGTGATGGATTATCGAAATGTCCAGCAGGTAGCATGTCGACTTCTTCTGAGCGAATGACTGTGTCAGCACTAACACTGCAAGACAGTAACGAACTAAGCAACAGAATTGTCAGAATCGTTGGCACTGAGTGGTTGCGCATGAATATGGGGCAGTGTAGCGGCTCTTTGAAACCGTCGGGTACACGCGTCTTCTGAATGTACCATATATTGGCGCGGGTTGAAATACCGAGCGCAGGTGGCCAAGATTACATCGTGGCTGCGGTGGTCTAGTGGTTAGGACGGTAGATTGTGGCTCTGCCACCCCGGGTTCAACTCCCGGTCGCGGCCCCATTTACTATTCAAATGTCATATTCTTTGATATCAAGACAGTGAAAGGAGTACTCGGGGTCTAAATAGAGACCGCTGCCGGGACCCGACATGGACGCAGCGAGTTTTCTTGATCTCGGTATTGACAAATACCTAACTCGTGCTCTTTCAAAGCAAGGGATTGATACTCCTTTTGAAGTTCAAATCGAAGCCATCCCTCCTGCCATGAAAGGGAAAGATGTCTGTTGCAGAGCACCTACTGGGTCGGGGAAAACACTTGCATTTGGGCTTCCATTACTTGCTCGATGTCGGCGCGCAGAAGCATATCTTCCTACTGCATTAATTCTCACACCTACTCGTGAATTAGCCGAGCAAATTTGTACCGTTCTAACACCACTTGCAAATGAAATTAATTTGGAAGTATTAGCAATTTATGGAGGTACGCCGTACTCAAAACAAAGGCGTGCATTGGAAAGAGGGGTTGACATCATTGTTGCTTGTCCAGGAAGGCTTCTTGATTTATTCGAACATGAAGCACTCGGCCTAGAAGATGTTGACATCGTAGTACTCGACGAAGCTGACAGAATGGCAGACATGGGTTTTATGGAACCTGTTTGCGAAATTCTAGATGCATGTGCTTCAGAGCGACAAACTGTATTGTTTAGTGCAACACTCGACGATGATGTAGCGGATTTAGTTTCCAAATACCAACAACAGCCCGAAGTCATTGAAGTTGGTCCGAAAGAAGTTAGCATGGACAGCATGCAGCACTTTTTCTGGTTGATGCCGAATTCAAAGAAAGCTGAAATTGCAGCAGAATCTGTCAGAAAGATGGGTCGAAGTGTGATTTTTTGTAGAACGCGCGCTGGTGTAGACCGAATCGGGGATGAATTAGAGGACCAGGGTTTACAAGTAACTACAATCCATGGTGGATTGACTCAGAAACAAAGAGACCGTGCGATGCGTAATTTCGCAGATGGAGAATACATTGCTCTTATTGCAACAGATGTTGCTGCACGGGGAATTGACATTCAGGGGATCCAGTGCGTAATACACTTCGATCCACCCGAAAATGGGAAGGCGTACAAACATCGTAGTGGTCGAACAGCCAGGGCAGGTACAAATGGTGTAGTTATTTCACTAGTTCAAAAACCACAGAAGAGGTCTTTTAGTCGGATTCAACGAGATGTGGGAATTAGAGTTCAATTCACACCTCCTGACTTCACAGAATTACCTCACTCTGATTTCAAATATACAGGGAAGCCTCGAAAAAATAGGGTTAATGTTGCAAATTCACATCGTCGCAATGACCGGCAACGCAGGAATGACCATCAGCGAAATAAATCGCAGTACGGAAGAGGGAGAGGGAGGCAACGGGGACCCCGGGATAACGAGCAGAGGGATGGTAAATCAACTTCAAAAAAAGCACGACGTGGTGAACGACACAAGAGGCAGAAACAACATCCCACTGCTGCGAAGAACACTAACAATGCTTCTCGAAGAGTAAACCGAAAAAAATCTGCAAAGAGAAGGGTTAACTCACCTACTGCAAAACCTTCTTTCAAAAAATACTCTAAAAAGTAACTATTCTAGAATTCCTTTATTTTCGCCTAGCGATAAGTTTCCTGGAGGCAAGGTAGCCAATATGTCATCCTGTAGGAGGCCTGTTGATTTCGCAATTTTATTCGCTACAATTTCCTTTTTCTGATGCCCAGGGGTTATTTTCACCCAATGGTTACAAATTGTCGAAATTACACGATGTGGACCAATTATGGGCAGAGGGATACCATTGATTGCAACAGTCCCCAATGTTAGTTCTAATGGAACATCACGATACCACTTCCGGGTCCCTCGCACAACAAATGAGCCCCTCCCAAGACTTTCACCAGTTTCAGTGGTTTTTGAAACCTGGCCGGGTTTCGCATGGAAAGCTGTTGCACCACCGCCACCGGAACCCCATGCACGCGACCAACAAACTGCCATTTGGGCAGCACATTCCAGTGATGCTTCATCAAAATCTTCCAAATCTAAATTTTGTGAAATTCGATAAGCCGGTAAATCATCTGGAAGAAGAGGGTTTGGATTAGGATCTTGTTCAAAACCGTCGCGCAACTTCAATGCGCAAGAGGGAGCCCCGTGCAAATCTGCATGGAAGTAGAGGTCAATTGTCGAAAGATGCTTTTTGACTACTTGGTCATTACCTTTGGCATCACGGCCACCAATCAAAAGTTGTCCACTTGACAACATTGTCCATCGATTTCTTTCAAACCAGAACTTCTTGCTCCTTTTCGTCACACTTACTCGTCCTGCTGCTTGATCTTTAACACGTTTTTTCTCAACTTTCTTTTGCTTTTCTTGTGTTTCCAAAAGAGCCTTCTTCGCTCCTTCAGCGCGATGCTTGTCCTTCCTACCCTTGTTGAAATATCTCTGTGCATTTTGATGGACTGTCTCATCCAAGAATAACTCCACGGATTGACCAGGATTGCCATCCTCATCCGGTAATTTAGCACGAATGGTTCTATTGCGAGGGTCGGCTGATTCAATCCAATCAATTTCTTTTATTGCTGCACGAGTTGAATCCCACCCACTCAATTCGATTGACTGCCGTACTTGCTCCAGCAATTGTTCTACATGACTCCAATTTTCTTGGACTGATTTGCCAATATGCTGCTGTTTAGCGCCTTTAACTGCTAATTTTTCAACAGCAGACTCCTGCTGCTTTTCTCTTCTTTCCAACTTTTCTTTTTCCGCATCAGATTGACCAGGTGCGGTGATTGCTGCTATTTTCTCAGCCTCTCGCCTTGCAAGCGCACTTGAATCATGCAAGCCTTTCCAACCATCAACTGCTGCTGAAAGTGATGTGAATTCTATTGTTTCATATTCAGGTGTTTCAAGTAATTGGATTGGCCTAACTTCCTTACAATGTTCAGACAGAATTACATCTTTTTCTGCACCTATTTTAACAGAATTGTATTGTGAAGCAGCATCGAGATTCAAAACTGCAATAGCTTTTGTTGATGACTCTATTTCCTCAAAAAGGGATTGTAAAACAGAAAACAATGAAGAGGCATCACTAACTTCTGCGGCAGGCACGGAAGGGTCCATGTTCGCTGCAGAGCAAATTGACTTGGCGTAAATTGAACCGAGGTTCATTTTGCCAGCTAATGTATGCAGCAAATCGCGATCCGATGTTTGCAAAACCTCCAGCAAATCATTTGAGGTAAGGTTACGAGGGTCCATTGGTTCAGGGGGCGCAATATATTCCTCGCCCTTTTTGATTGTACGATATTCGTATTTCACATGTGTCAATGGTTGAATAATAATATTACTTTCATCGACCAATATGACGTTTCCATTTCGGAACATCTCAATTATCAATTCTCTTTTACCCACTTTTGTATCGAATTCAAGAACTAAAATTCGGTCAAACCCTAATTGGCGCGCGCTGATTAATCGTGCATTCCCCAAGTGTTTTCGTAATAACATTGCAAATTGTGGAGGTTGTAGCGGCATTGGTCTGTCTCTCTGACTAAAGTAAACTCGTTGCCCTCGAACGATGACTAAATCCTGATTTGGGTTATTTTTGGGATTTATTCTCAAAACAATTTGCTCATAATGAGGTTGGTACATTTTTTTGCATCGAGCCCCGGAAAAAGCATCGATTTCTAATGCCATTCGGGCAATATCGAATGCTGACATCTGTTCTCGCATCAAACGGCCCCATTGGGGGGTGCACAATCCCCTTCATCAGCCAATCGCTTATGACGGGCGGACGTTTCCAGCAATCGTGGACCTTGAAATCGCCGAGAATATTGGACTGGGGCAAGCCCGACGTCCTGAACGAACTCCACCCCCCGGAACAGAAACAAATGGTGAGATGGATGAAGCGTTGTCCATGTTTTGGTATCGTGATTTATTAAGGTTCAAATATGGTACAAAGGAGCCTGAATATGATCCATTGTGGGGCATACATGTAAATGCAGATACACTTGTAGAGTGGACTGCGGGAATCGCAACTGCAATGGAAAGGGATGGCGTTCCTAATGCTCCCGATTTAGCCCTTGATTTAGCATTTATTTTTGGATTCGACCACTGCTTTTTCCATCATTGTGTCGATGCCCAAATCAGTCAGCACATGCTGCGATTACATGCTATTGGGGTAGAAATGCCGCCTTTGCGACAAGAATACAGTATTGCTTGTGAACGATTGCATCTATCAAAAAATAAACCACAATGGTGGCTCATTGTTGAGGAAGCATTGGCAAATGCGCATGTTGCTCGAGACCCCACCAGGTTAGGTGGCCTTAGAGAGGCCTTCATTCGATATGGGATCTTGCCGCAACCCAATGATGTAACTCGAGGGCCTTGGGCACTATGGGAGCAAGTTGCAATGGATGATGACGCATTTGACTCATTGTCCCACATGGTCTGGTTACAACATTTAACCGGTGATTTAGACCCCCTTGGAATTTTACCTTTACTCGAAATAATGATCGAAGAACGTGGTATAGATCACACCTTCAATGAATTTATTGAATCCATAAAAATGGCAACTGAAGTCGGAAACGCATGTACTGAAATTGATTGGGTCGGAAATAATTTAGGGGTTCCAAAAATGCATGCATTGGGAGGTTTTAAAGAAGGTATTTTTCGCAGATTAGATGTCCCTATTTGGTTCCATGGTGGGCATGGCCCCGAATTGGAAAAACGGTATGACACCTCGAATGGTGAATGGCCATATGGAACGATAGAGAGGCTCTACAGTCACTTCAGAGTAAGTGAGATTGATGATGGTTCTGATGATCCTTTTGAATCGAATGATGATGATTTTGAATTATCACCATAGGTGATGTTCAAGGCTTACCGATATATCGGGAACCATGCCCGACTGTGATGGACCCCAATGCGATCCTGAGGCTGAGAAACCGTTGCTACCTAAGTGGCTCGCTTGGACTTGGCCAACCCATTGGGGGTGGTGGATACTGTGGGGGATTGGTTTCTTCGTCGCCGGATATGGTGCATTTTTATTACTTACAGATATGGCTACTAGCTTCTTAACTATCGGTTTAGGGCTCTTTCTCATCGGTTATTGCCATCCAAACCCATTTGGTCAAATGATGAAAAACCAATTTAGTTTTGGAACCGATAAAGAAGGATGGAGTACACCCCCATTGCCACCAATGGATCCTGATGACTGGCACTTGGACCGGAAACTTTGGAATGAAGATGTCGGGGCTTGGCTGCCAAACCCCTTAGCTCGATTTTCCCAAGATGTGCCAAATGTCTATGTCGAAGAAGATGGTGGAGAATGGGTTGCTTTTTTTGAGGGGAATGAACCAAAGCGGTTCACCACACCTAAAGAAGCGGCAGAATACATGGAAAAAGAAATCAAAAATGGTGAAAAAATTGATGCTCAAGAATTACTTTTTGGGGAGCATCCGCGACATAATCGCTACAGGGCTTTGTACAATGCGACGCCTCCACAATTCACTTCACGGTTTATATTTCATACATTCTCAGTTTTTTTTATCATTGGATTCTATTTAGCAATCCCTCACTCGGCGAGGGAAAACACACCTGTGTTAAGTTATCTTCCAATCGGGCTAATGGTGTTAGGTGCACTCGCAGCAATTGGTAGTCATTACGCGTATAGATCCAGTGTTGAAGCATGGGACACCATTACTTCAATCATCAAGTATGTCGATGGTGGGCATGGTGAATTAGTCGGCCAAATTAGACCGATCTCAAGTTTGGAACAAGGTGTGCTACATGTTGATGGATGTAAGGCAGCATCTTGGACATTTGACGACCTTGTCGCTTGGTCTTGGGCCTACACTTGTACCGAAACTTGGACTGAAAGGTATTACGATGAACAAAGCAAGTCTTGGAAAACAAGAACCCGATCTGAAACCCGAACTATTCGTAGTGCCAGTCACACCTCTGATTTCATGATTCATGATGGCACCGGTGGGATGGCTGTCAAATTGCCCACGTTTGATCGAATCAACATGGGGGGTCCAATATGGTCTAGGGAGAGGCGTCCTCAGCAAGGTGGTGACAAATTAGCTGAGTCGAGGCATGGTGGTTCACTAAAGCACGCATGGACCCTTTCTGCACTGAGATTAGGAGATCCCATTTACATGATGGCGAGAATAAAATCACGTCCACAGGACGATATTCCACGTGGTACTGTGGGTTTCAATGCCACCCGCGTGCACCAAACATTGGAAGCCGTTGGTGAAGATGCACCAAGAAGAAGAGCGAAGATTACCAAAGGTAATGAATTCTCAGTTTTATCCGCAAAGAATTCTATCACCAGTAGACTAGGGCCCCTAATGTTACTAATTATGGGTGCTCTAGTGATGATGGTACTTTGATTACTCATTCATCTGTTCTTTGAGGGCTGCAAGTCGGGCTTTTGCCTCAAGCAACTCCGCCTCTGCCTCAATTGCCTCAATTTCATCCTTGAACTTCTCAGTCTTGACATCTGCTTCGGAGCGTTTTGATTCAACGAAACTACCCAAATCAGCACGACGATCAAACATGTGTGCAACTTGTTCATCGGAATACTGATCGAACAGGTCTGCCCGGTCGAATCCAAACATTCGTGCAACAATTATTGAGGGGAACATTTCAATGTAAGTGTTGTAATTTTTTGCTGATTGGTTATATTCCTCCACTTCGCTAGCCATCTTTGCAATTGCATGGACACCTTCTTCTAACCCTGCAACTAGAACATTATGAGAGGTGAGTTGAGGATTGCTTTCTGCGAAAGCCAATGCCGAGGGGATGACTGAATCCATCATCCCGGATGCCTTACTCAACGCACTTCTGTCACCTGAACTCTTAGCTTGAGCAAACATCTTTCGAGCCTCTACAATCTTATCGTAAACTTCACTCTCAAGGCCTAGTTGCGCTAAATCTGTCTGTTCGACTAAGGCAACTTTTTGATCTTTTACGCCAACTTGAGTTTCAAGATTCTGGTATTGATTTTCAACCTCATTACGCAAATCAACCATTCGGTTGTAGGTACTCATAATCCAAAGAAGAATCATCAGAAGTACGATTCCGCCAGCAACAAGTAATACCAATGTGGTAGCATCCATACGTCCCGGACAGGGGAGTGGCTCTTATCCTAATCGCAGTGTAGTTTTTCCCAATTATCAATATCTTTGATTAAATCAGCCTCATGCGCGTATTGATTACTCGGTACATTGACTATTACCCCGTTACCTAAGTTATTCGCGATACGATGTGCAGCACCATCTTCATGTAGAGTATCGGATTCAGCGGCACAAATTGCTACTGGAAAAGAAATTTTATCTAAGTCCATCGTTAATTTGTATTTTCTATTTGCTTGTAAACTTCGTTTTAGACGAAGTAAGTGTGCTTGAGTCAGAGTTCGTTTGTATCTAACGTATTGGGCTGGTTCATTAAGCCTCCATTTGAGATAAATCAATCCAACTCTGATGAGGGGGGCGTAGCACCACCAAGGAGCCATGGTCAAGGGAACCATCCATGTTGGGAACTTGAATTTCGCATTAGGTGCAATCAGAAAGGCCCCTTTACCAGCAATTTTTTCGTCAAGGAACCCCTCCAGTATTGCCGTAGCACCCAATGAAGACCCAAACCACAGTATTTCTTCTTCCTTCCCGATATGCTTTGCAATGCATTCTAAATCGTTAGTATGGCAGACCATTGAGAAGTCGCGTGGGCGTAATGATTTGGATACTTGAGCAGATCTCTTTTCACGTGTTTCAACGTAATGAATTGTACGACATTCAACCCATTTGGATAACAATGGAGCCCATCCATCCATCACACTTGCCCAGCCTGCTACAAAAATCACTGGAGATTTGGAAGATTTCTTTTTTGGAGTAAATGTGTATACTTGTAGGGAGAATTCACCTGATGCTCGGATATTTTGAGATTGGATGTCACAATCGGGACTTCCAAGAAGATTTCTCACATATTCGATATCCATTATTCTCCCCTCCTTATCGAAACTCATTGAATCCTTCCTTCTTTACGTAATGCATCCAAGTGACTTTTTGTTTGATCTAATTTGAGGGCTGGGTGTGCATCAGGTGTATCCCCATAGGCTTCATCACTAATTTCGTTAATATCACGTAGACCTCTTTTCCAAGCACTAAATACGGATTCATGACGCTTCTCCCGGTGTTTGATATAATGACTCAATAAGCGATTAGGATTTGTAACTACAGGCCCATGCCCTGGAAATAACAAATTAGCATCAATTTCTCTAAGTCTATGCAGTCCTTGAATGTAAGTAGTCATATCACCTTCATTGCTAGGGACAAGGATTGTACCAATTTGAGCCACATTATCTGCTGATATGATTCCTGCCTGAGAAATAAGGCAAATTTGTCCAGGGCAATGCCCTGGTGTTTCGATTATATCCCATTTTACTTGCCCATTAACTCCACTCAAGGTGAAGGATTCTCCTTCTGAAATTATAGAACTTAACTCGCAATGGGGGATTGATGCAAGTGTTTCTTGGGTAGCCCAAATTGGTGCAACATATATCTCTGAAATTTCATCCAAATTGCCAACATGGTCCTTATGGCGATGAGTAAATATCGTAGCTATAATTTCAGAGCCCGATTCCAGTACCTGCTTAATTTTCTCCTTCAGCATTGATAGCCCATCTTCATCTCTGGCTGCAGGATCAACAATAACTCGCTGCCCACCGGGTTCTCCAAGAATATAGCAATTAGTATGAGTTGAAGGCGGCAGTGTTGCTGTTGGAATAGGAAGACATTCAACGCCAGGCGCAAATTCAATGCGAACATTCTCTCTCTGAGGGGATTTGGCCATATTCTTGATTGAAGATTCAATGGGGCCCTCGCAAAGTTCACGGAGTATCATTATCAGAGGAGGGGGAATTCGAATAAGATGAGAATTCCATTCATCCAATAACTGCTGAGGTGTTGCCCACCGATATTCATCAAACTCAGGTCTTTCACCGAATTCAAGTATAGGTTCAGCTTCGCATTCAACAGTAAAAAAATGATTTCTAAATCTTAAGGGAGCTAAAGGAGGGGTTGTCCTTTCACTGAACAAAATGAAATCTCCTGCATCAATGCCAATTTCCGCACTTTCCACGGCATTGAGCCAATTTTTCTTATCACTCAAAATACGTAGACGTAAGTCCGAATCGACTTGTACAAATCCCTGACTAACTGGCGCAAGTCCAACTTCCTCAACAATCTCACGCAAGAGGGCAACAAGAGCAACTCTCTCATCATCATCTCTCTCTGTGAACCATTCGGGGTGAGCAGCAAGTGCTGCGCGATCTACGCGGCTAACTCCACCTCCAGGGAAAGCCCAGTAATCCGGGAAAGATGGGACTGTGGATACACGGCGGCAGATGAGGATTTCATCACCTCTTCGCAGCATTACAGAAGCGGATGGGCGGGGGGGGTGCGGTGTGGCACTCTCGACCCTCATGGGTGTGCGAGCATGCGACGGACTTGAAGCCTGTCGTCCCTTCGCAGTAGCATGGAGCCATGGGGAATAGAACCGCTTTCGGAAGAAGAAGCGCTTGCTTACGAGATGCGTAGTGAGAAGATGCGGCGGTTGGCAAAGGTGACATTTGCAATAATGATGACCTGTATGATGGTTACTTGGGTGGGGAAAAATTTCTTCATCGCTCTCCTTTAATTTCATCAGTCTCCGACACTTCCGCGACCATATGCGCATCAGTCATAGCACTACAAATGGAGAAGCCTACGTACATGAAATTCCTCAATTCGGCTTGGGCGTATTCCTCATGTCAGAAGAGGGGGAATGTAAATCTGCATGTTTGGCTGCACTTGAGGCAGGTTACACACATATAGACACAGCTAGAGCATATAGTAATGAGCATGAAGTCGGTGAAGCACTCAAGGAATCTGGTACTAGTCGTGAAGATGTATTCCTCACTACAAAGTTGCGGAGAATGCATGCTATCGGATATGATGAAGTGTTAGAACATTGCCAAAAGTCACTTGAGTATCTAGATACAGATTACATCGATCTCTATCTTGTTCATGCTCCACCGGAAGATGAAGCACATAGGGAGCCGGTTTGGAGGGGGATGGAATATTGTCTGGAACAAGGTTGGGTCAAAGCAATTGGAGTTTCTAATTTTGGTGCACACCACCTCGACATGATGCGTTCTTATGCGAGATATTTACCTGCAGTAAACCAAATCGAAATGAATCCTTGGTTACAGCGACCCGCCCTTAGGGCGGCTACAGAAGCGATTGGAGCCAAGGTCATGGCATATTCACCTCTGGCTCGTGGACATAAGTTGGACGACCCAGCCCTACAAGTTATCGCGGAAAGATTAGGTTGCACTCCTGCACAAGTTGCCATAAAATTTTGTCACGAGATGGGCTGTATCACTATACCGAAATCAAGTAAACCCGAACGAATCTCAGAGAATCTGGCCTCACTAGATGTTGACATATCCAGTGAAATGCAAGCTATTTCAGCGCTTGAATGTGGATATATATCGGGTTGGGATCCAACTTCCGAACCATAATTTAGGTTATTCCAAATCAGAATCCTCAATTTGGTGACCCATTCTCTCTGCCTTGGTAGACAGATAACCCCTGTTTTCATCTCCAACTCCAACAACAAGGGAGTTTCTATCAGAGACTGCAATACCATGGTTTCGCAGTTGCTCAACCTTGTCTGGGTTATTTGTGAGAAGATTAACATCAGTTATACCGACTGCTAGTAGCATATCTGCTGCGATTCTGTAGTCTCTCGCATCTGCGGGATGTCCGAGCATAACATTAGCATCAAGTGTGTCAACACCTTGATCCTGCAAGTTGTATGCCTGAATCTTTGCATGTAGGCCTATACCTCGGCCCTCTTGGCGTAAATAAATCAGACAACCCCAGCCCTGCTTACTAATTGCATCAAGCGCGGAATCTAATTGTGGCCCACAGTCGCATCGAAGTGAACCTAATGCATCTCCTGTGAGGCATTCCGAGTGAATACGAACCAATACAGGATCAGGACCTGACATTTCCCCTAAAGTCAGAGCCACATGGTCCAATCCACTTTCTTCATCATGGAAAACCCGAATTCTAAATTCGCCATGACTTGTAGGCAATTTTGCGTCAGCAGGGACATCGTCGACTTCTATTAGTGGTGTCATTAAAATCACTCCTTCTGTATACGATAATGAAATTCACCGGCTTCTTCATTAAAACTGATCAATGTGTCCCCAGTACGATTCAGTAATGCAGGTATATCTGCTTGAGTTTCCGGGTCATCGGCCATTACAAATATGATTTCACCTTGCTTCATTGATTGAAGTACACGCTTTGTCTCATGCACTGGGACAGGGCAATGAAACCCAAGCACATCAAGAGTGATATCGGCTAGAGCAGACACCATTGGCATGCCCTGAAGGCCTATCTTTTTCAATGCGACGGGGTGAAGTGAAGGGATGTCTTGAAGGACATGGATGTTGTGGATAGCCCGTGCGGGCAAAGCGTAAGACACCAACTCCCAAGGATGATTTGTCTTGGAATGAAGTTGGAGAAATGGCGTATGGATACCTGCGAATCCCATTCGCCCTCATATTTGTAGAACTGATATACTGGTGGGCTACGGATACGACGAATTCCTTCGAGCCATACCAGGCTGGAGTGGCAGTATTATGGGAATCTATTGGAAATCTTATTTGGCCTAATTCGTTTGATTTAGTGTGGCACGACACCAGTGCGCTTACTCAAATTAACATGCACAATAAGTTATTTCCTGGTGGCGAAGTAAGTGTATTCGTCTCTGATGAATGCGTAGGAATGCATGAAATTGTATTCCTTGGAGTATTGATGATGTTGACACCAGGAGTGTCAAATAAAATCAGAATTCGATCAATTGCTGGAATGGTAATCATTGTTCAAGCACTGAACTTTATTCGGCTGATGGTGCTCTATCCGCTAGCAGTATCTGGATGTGAGGGTGATATGGCCAATATGAAGGGGTGTGAAGCGCCTATGCATGAGTTTCACGAATTCATCCTAAGTTCGGGCTTTTTGGCAGTATTAGTATTCATTTGGCTTGGTTGGTATTATGTCTTAATGCGGAAAGGATTAGTCGATCGAAGCAAACAACCATCTCTAGCCGATTTAGAACAATTCAAGCATCTAAGGTTGCGAGAAAAGTTGTTAAACAGGTAGTCAATAAAGAAAAAGAAAAAGTAAAAGTA
>JASLKH010000044.1 GCA_030747675.1 Candidatus Thalassarchaeaceae archaeon
TCGGGGTGGTTTACCTCATTCACTCAAACTACATTTTCACTAAGTGGTTCTGAATCAGCAAATGTTGGGTTTACATTAGTGCACGACTCACCACCCAACCCAGGACTATACCAATTTGTGATTACAGCCAAGGATGAAGACAACAATATTGAATTCCCCCTCTCAATTACATTGGATGTCCCCGTTCTCCCTGAAATTGACTTCCAGAGCGTTCTTTCAGTTATTCCAGTTCATCCCACTGAACCAACAAGTTTCACCGTTGATGTTAAGAATATAGGAAATGGAAATCAAGGGTATAACATCTATCTTGAACCACCGCTTGGTTGGTGGCTTGGATTGGATAATTTGGGTTCTACAAGTGGATCAACAACTGGTTCAACAGGAGCAATCCCAGTTGATGCGGCTAGAACTGTTGAAATGACTTTGATTCCACCTTCAGGCACACCTTCAGCTGCTGGATTATCAGTATCTGGAAATATGAAAATCATTTCACAAATAGACCCTGATCAAGAGTGGGATTTACCACTCAACTTTGAAGTAATTGAGTTTGAGTCAGCATTAATTGAAATTGAATCTGAAATGAACCCCCTGCGTCCAGATTCTACAACTTACTTACAATTCACTGTGACCAATATAGGCAACATACCGTTGACATTAACTCCTAACACTGATGATCGCCCAGGGGGTTGGTCTGTAACAATGGGAACCCAAAATTTGGAAATCCCAATCGGTGAATCTATTGGCTATGTATTGGGACTTGAAGGAAATGGGTTTGCAGCAGAAGGCCCACTCAATCTTTACTTTTCAACTCAAAATGGCTATCAATTAACATGGGTGGGTCAACTTGATGTTTTGGAAGAAACAAAACCTGCAGTAAATTTCTATGGCACCACAGATGTAAATGGGAATCTGATACAGGAACAGCCGGTTGGTGAACCGGGATTCATTGGAACATGGCTCATCACTAATGATGGATCTACAGCCTGGACACCGACTGTTTCTCTCGCACTACCTGATTCTTCCTGGTCTGCATTATGTGACCCAGTTTCCGAAATTTCAGGAGGAGCATCGGCTGAAATTTCTTGTGTTATAATCGCACCATCATTTGCCGAGGCTGGATGGCAGCCAGAAATCTCTCTAAATGTAGATGCCCAAGGGACGGTTGCAACATCGATAGATGCGCTTTATATTGCTTCTAATCCAAGTGTTGTATGGCAAACAATTTCGATTGATGAATCGATGGCTGATGAAGAATCATACATTTATCTTGAAGTATTGAACACAGGGAATACTGAAATTAGTGATAGAATATTGATTACATCTCCGAGTGGTTGGGATGTATCTGTTCAAGATGGAGATATTGCCAGTATATCTATCGGTGGTAGGTTAGGAGTTGTCTTAGTTGTCACTCCAGATTCATCCGGTGAGGGTGTTATAGAAATTGGTTTTGAAACATCTGAAAGTGATGCAATTTTGGATTCCCAGCATTTGGTGAGTATGGATGTAATATCAAATCCTGATAGTCAAGATACAGGTAGTAGTGTGGGGTTGACAATAGCAATAACTGGGTTAATTGTATTCATCATAGGTGGCCTGATTTTAGCAGGAATTCTGGTGGTTAAATTACGACAAAAAGCACCTAGTAAAGCCCCCTCTTCCGTTCAGTTTACACAGTATCAAAACAACCCACAAATAGCAAATCAAAACCAAGTCATAGCAAACCATCATGCTCAGTCAGGCTTACAGCAAAACTCTGTACAACAACAAGTTCAAACATCAAATCAAGGGGGTCAAAATAATGCTAAATAGGGTATTTTCACATCTTACTCCTCAAGCAGTGGACCTTTTGAGGGGGTCTACCCGTGGCCCCTCTATGCGCACACCTGCACGCGGCCCTAGTTTGTGCTTAGCCGCAATTTTACTTCTTGTTGTTGCTGCACCAATGGCTTCTGCAACAGGAGCCCGCTCCGTTGATGTTTCTTTGTCTGCTGATTCAACAGCGAAAGACGCAAGTCCAGGAGAACCTGCAGAATACACAATCCGTGTTCGAAACACAGGTGATGAGGATATTACTGTTCAGTTATCCACTTCCCAAGAAGCCGGGGGCTGTCAAGGCTATACAAGCGCGATTGAACAGGTCCCAGGTACTATTTCAGCAAATTCTTTTGAAGACGTAATACTCACCGTAAATGTCACAGATGACACAGCCGAACAAGTAGCAGATGATTGCGATACTACAGTAAATGCCAATGCAAATCCCGCAGAACCTCTTTCCACTAGTCCACCTACTCAAGCTGATATCACTGTAACAACTTCAAAATCCGAAGGTTCAGGAAATGCACTTTATGGCGTGGAATTATCCACGAATACTGCTACAAAAAATTACAACGGACAAGAAACAGTCGAATTTATTGTGAATGTCAAAAATAGTGGACAATCCCAAGCCTCAATATCTCTTGAAATGACAGATTCATCTTCGTGTAGATCGGATGGGCTGAATCCATCGATAGACCCTACAACTATGACATTGCAATCTGATGATGAAGAAGAAGCAACAGTATCAATTCCTGTACCTGATGGTGAGCAAACTGAAGCAGGGAGCCATTGTTTCATAGTTCGTGCGACGGTCACAAATGATCCTAACCAACAAAACCAGGCTCAAGACAACTTGTCCTTAACATTGAATATACCTGAACTCCATGAATGTGAGGCTAGCGTTTCACCACAATCAATGACATTATCTCCAGGTGAATCTGAAACAGGAACTCTCAGTTTGAGCAATGCTGGAAATAGTGATTGGACAGTAACATTTGGTAAATCTGGAGAAAAAGCAAGTTGGGTGAATCCTTCCCAAAGTACAAGTTTACTAGAGTACGATAACGGGAATGGTGAAACCAGTTTTTCATTCACTATTCAAGCAGATGATAGTTTATCCGCTGGCTCAACAACATCGATTTTGATTAGAGGTTTAGATGGGAATAGTATGCGCTGTGAGGATACAATTCAAATCACAGTTGGGCAATCATATGCTGTTTCCGCCTCACTTTCGAGTAATAACCTCCACCAGATTGACCCAGGGACATCAGATTCAACGCAATTGACAGTTACAAATAATGGCAATGGACAAGACACATTTTCAATCAGTCATTCTCCAGTGCCTAGCGGTTGGACGATTACATTGGAAGAGTCGACTGTATCATTGGAAGGAAAGCAAGCATCGAATAGTGCACGACAGACTAGTGTAGAAGTAACTGTTTCCGTTCCTACTGATGCCTTGGCTGATGAGGCAGAGGAAATTACAATCACTGTGACTAGTTTGGGCTCATCATCAGCAAGCGCATCAGATAATTTAGATGTGACTGTTGCTGAAAGACATGCCTTGATTGGTGAAGTCCTTTCAGTAGATCAAACTGGTCGGAGTGATGAAAATATTCTCTTCCCATTAACAATAACAAACGATGGTAACGTTCAGGATTCGTTCCGACTACGGGCTTGTGATCCATCCCAAGGAGCAGGAGGGTCTTGTGCATCCCCAACATGGTCTTCTCGCTATGTAGATTCAACTGGACAAGTATTGACACAAATTTCGCTTAATGCTGGCGAATCTCAACAGGTATATCTTGAAGTTGAGATTCCCGCAGAAGGGAATGTTGAAGAAGGCGATTATCTCCAAATTGAAATCAGAGTTAACATTCTTTCAGCCCCATCAAATGAATTTTCGAAAGTTGTTACCGCTAGAGTCTCAAATTTTGATTATCTGATGCAGCTAATTCTTTCAAACCCACAAGGTGCACCAGATTCAATGAGCATGAAACTACCTCCTGGTGGCGAATTTACTGTTCTGATGACTTTGACCAATGTTGGTAATTCATACTTCACAGAAAATGCTTTATTCACAGTTAATGGGTTGGAATCGACAATTTCAAGAGAATTATCTGTGAATGGGTTAGATGTTGAAATTGCAACTCAACCCTACGAAATAGGACAAACAAATGCTTCCGCTTCCGTTGAGGTCACTTTCAAGGTTTTACCAGGTGTTCCAAATGGGGAAGGGGGCGTAGTCAACGTTTGTGCAGCATCAATGAGGAATACTGCAACCCCATCTTGTGTTGCTGTGGTGATCACTGTTGAAACTGTCCATGATTTATCGGTTGAAGTAGTCGATGGCCCAGAGCGCAATATTTCATTTACATCGGGTGAATTAAACTATGCCGATTTTTATGTTGAGATCACAAATTCAGGAAATGTTGAAGAAGAAGTAGTCGTCAGTTCAACAGAAGGTCTTCGAGGATGGACTGTAGATATTGATGTCTCTCAAGATGGATTCAAATTAGAACCGGGAACTTCTCGCACAATTCAGGTTCGTGTCAAACCTCCTGTTGAAATGTCATTTTCAGATGAGTTTGAGTTCACATTGATTGTGACACCAGAAAGCGCTCCTGTGGCGGCTCAACCAATTGATATGAAAGTCAATGCCGATTTGGAAGAAAGTATGTTTGGATTGAGCTCAGAAACTTGGAACATGGTCACATGGGGAGTATTGGGTGTAATTGCAATTGCAATTCTAATACTAGTCTTTTCTAATCGCCGTCGCAGCCAACTTATTTGACACAATAATTTCACTGTTAATCTCAGTGTAATTATGGCTA
Source organism: Candidatus Thalassarchaeaceae archaeon (assembly GCA_030747675.1). Lineage (GTDB taxonomy): Archaea > Thermoplasmatota > Poseidoniia > Poseidoniales > Thalassarchaeaceae > MGIIb-P. The sequence goes on from JASLKH010000044.1 coordinate 4,650, forward strand.
CTCTTACCTCCATTTGTTGTACAAAGTCTAGCACTAGGGGCGACGCCTTTCAGGATATGCTTATGATGCCTCTTTGAGTCGAACGTTCTGTAGGAACCCATAGGGTTCCTTCGGGGCGATATGAATGGCTACTGTGTCTGCCGACTATCTATCTCTTGGATTGATGACCATTGTCGGTATTTTATTCCCTCTATCTGCCTTCATACTCTCACGCTTCCTACGTCCAATGCCTGATCCAAATGACCCTACCAAACTCCGCTCTTTTTTGCTAGACGGGTATGAAACTGACCAATCTTTGTATGTTCGTCGACTAAGCTCATACGAATGTGGCGCAGATCCAGTTGGAGATGCCATGATTGACTTTCATTTCCAATATTATTGGTATGCAATAGTATTCCTTGTTTTTGACATCGCCTTCATGTTCTTGGCATTCGGCGGTATTGTGGCCATGAATGCGGATCAAAGCATTGTAGAGGGTTCAGGTAGTGTTGACGCGGCAATTGGAGCCCTCACCACATTACTTGTCTTCATGACTTTGATGGGCTTGGGTGTTTGGTACGTATTCCGAAAGCGAGGCAGAATTTACATCTGAGGTGATTTGATGGAAGATGGTACAAATTATACTGCATTCAGTAGTCGAGGATTACTTGATGTTATTGGGGAAGTCAATGATAATGCCCTCAAGGCTTCACGAATGAAAGATTTCATTTCAGTCCTTGGTGGCCGATTTTTGAATTGGGCACAAAGAAAATCACTATTCCCCCTGCATTTGGGGATAAAGTGCTGTGCTTTGGAAATGGCAGCTTCTGGTGGACCAAGATTCGATGCTGAAAGCTTTGGAGTAGTATTTCGAAGCAGCCCTCGTCAATGTGATGTTTTACTAGTTAATGGTCCAATCTCAAAGAAATTTGCAGACCCCATTGTCCGCCTTTGGGAACAAATGCCAGAACCAAAGTGGTGTATTGCCATGGGTGAATGTGCAATTTCTGGTGGTCCTTACTATCAGTCCTACAATATTCTTGAAGGAGTTGATACGATAATTCCCGTTGATGTTTACATTCCAGGGTGCCCCCCTAGGCCCGAGGCTCTGATAGACGGGTTTAGCAAATTACGCGAGAAGATTATCCGAATAGGAGCAGTACCAAGTAATGAGGAAGAAGTACGTGGAACTCCAATCATTATCGCAGACGATTGAGGTGTTGAAATGGGAATGTCAGTTTCAGCAAAGCAAGCCAAATCCGCATCCTCGGACATGGTCAAAGATCTCAATTCAAAATTTGGAAAAGAGGGTCTTGAAGCAGAAGTACGTAACAAAACAGGTGGATCACGAAAATACGCATATGTGTATGTTGAAACACCCCCTGAAATCTGGAACAAAGTTGCCAAATGGATGTTGTGGAAAAAAGGCGTTGATCATTGTTCAATGATTACAGGGATTCATTGGCCTGAAAAGGAGAACCATTGGCAAGTTGTTGTTCATCTCATGCGCATGGGTGTCAAAAACCCGAAAGGCGAACCAATAATAGTAGATACATCCAATCTTGTCACATCACAAGTCCCTGTTGAAATTGAAGTTAACATGTCTCTTCCTGCAGGTCGCGAACCCAGCGTTCCCAGCGTGGCAGACGTGTGGGTTGGCGCTGATTGGAATGAGAAGGAAACATGGGATTTATTGGGTATAGATTTCGAGGGTCATGAAGGTATGCGACGAGTCCTATTACCTCATGATACACCAACAGGATATCATCCATTACAGAAACAGCACAAACTCCGTTATCATGATTTTAATGAAATGTATGATGATCCACAAGGCTTTGGACGAAAGCCCGCAGACATTGGGAGGCAGAAGTAATGGCAGAGATGTGGATTTCAATGGGCCCTCAACACCCTATGACACATGGTCTTTGGACTTTGAAAGTAAAAGTTGATGGTGAAACTGTTGTTGATACAGAGCCTGATTTAGGTTATATCCACCGGGGTGTAGAAAAGATTTGTGAAGCTAGAGACTTTACTCAAATCACCCCCTATTGCGATAGGTTATGCTATGCAAGTGCAAATACGTGGTCACATGCATACATTTACGCCGCAGAAGACTTACTTGAGGTTGAAGTTCCAGAACGTGCTGAATATATTCGATTAGTTGCCGTTGAGTTACAACGCATTGCTAGCCACCTGATGTGGTTGGGCGCATATTGTCCAGATATTGGAAGCCTTACAGGGATGGTTTGGTGTCTTAGAGAACGTGAGATGATGATGGACCTTCTTCAAGAATTAGGTGGTTCCCGTATGCATTACAATTTCCCACGAGTTGGAGGGGTGAAGCGTGATTTACCAATCGGTTTCGCAGTTAGATGCAGAGCAAAACTAAAGCTATTTTTGGATAGAATACAAGAATACGAGGCAATACTTGACGAATCAACAATTTTCCTTGTACGCACCCAAGGAGTAGGTTATGCTAAGGCAACAGACATGGTCAACCACGGAGTAACTGGGCCAAATGTTCGCGCTGCTGGGCATAATTACGATGTCCGATGGGCCCACCCTTATTCTGTGTATGACGAGGTAGACTGGACTCCGTCTGTGGAACGTCCATCAATTAAGGGCAGTGATTGCTATGATAGATACCGAGTCCGAGTTGAAGAAATGCGTCAGAGCGCACTCATGGTCATGGATGCTTTAAACAAAATTCCAGGAGGTGCAGATACACATTACTCCCCCGGTGATGAAGCAATTATCGGCAAGGCGCCAACGAGATCAGCAGATGGACAAACTGGATTCCATCATTTTGAAGACACTCGCGGTGAATCAATGTTCTATCTTGCAGGTGGCGGAGCTGAACGAGGTAAAAACCCCTACAGGGTATCAATACGTAGTCCAATGTTCATTACAATTCCTTACGCTTCGAAGTGTATGATTGGTTACAAAATTGCAGACATACCAGCCATCATGGGTTCATTTGACCCATGCATTGGAGAAACAGACAGGTGATACAATGACAAGTGATGTTCTTGATTTACGTGGATGGGTCCGTCAAGCGATGGATTTTGTTGCCGAGAATACAGTAGGGGCATCAAGGCATTGGGAATATACGGATAGCACTGCTTGGTTTTTGACTGAATTTATCATGTGTGTTGCTGCTTTTTCTGGAATCATGGGGACACTTCCTGTTTTGCTTTGGATGGAGCGAAAATTGTTAGGCAGATTCATGGATAGACGTGGAGCTAGAACTTCACTTCGAAGTTTGTGGGTCGGAGAGAATGGGGTTACTGCAGGAGAATGGTGGAACCAATTACCATTTGGGACAGGTGTTCCTATTGGAATGCTCAATAGAACACTAAACAATGTTGCAGGTAATGATCATGAGTCCGCAGAAGTATCACGTGTCAATAATCGTTCATATCATGGAGTATGGTGGCTTTTACCCGGCTTTTTCCAGAATGTCGCTGATGGCATGAAATTCTTGACAAAAGAGCATATGGTACCCGAGAGAGCAGACCGTTCAGTATACGAAATCGCTCCATTCCTAATTATAGCAACAACAGTCATGTGCTTCGTATTCATCCCGCTAAGCCCCCACTATTATGCAAATAATTCTGAACTCTCAATCTTATTCTTGTTCGCAGTATTCAGTGTTGCCCCCCTTGGTGTATTCTTTGCTGGTTGGTCTTCAAATAACAAGTACACACTACTAGGCGGAATACGTTCAGCAGCACAATTGACGGCTTACGAAATTCCATTGCTGATTACCGTGCTCAGTGTAGTTGTACTTTCGGGTTCATTCAATATGATTGAAGTCATTGAATTCCAAGCAGATAGTGGCGTATGGAACTTGTTCCTTCTACCACTGGGGGCTTTGTTATTCATAGTCACAATGGTTGCAGAAGTTGAGAGAATACCATTCGATATGCCTGAGGCTGAGGCAGAACTTGTTGAAGGGTGGTGGACCGAATATGGTGGTTTGCGATGGGGCCTAATGTTTGCAAGTGAATATTTGCGAACATATGCTGCATGTATCCTCTTCGCTCACTTTTTCCTTGGAGGTTGGGAAGCACCAATGGAAGACACTATACCATATGTATCAATGATTCCTCACATACTCTGGGTTTTCCTCAAGGCTTGGTTCATTTTCATATTCTTTGTATGGTTTAGAGCGGCTTTGCATCGTGTACGTACAGATCAAATACTCGAGTTTGGATGGCGATGGCTCCTTCCATTAAGCCTTGTTAATTTGGCCATGGCTGTTGTACTTCGACTTTGGGTGTATGATGGTATTGAGGGAGAATGGCCCATTCTTGTACCAATTTTGATTACCACCATAGGATTGACATTATTCATATTGTTGTCAATTGATGAAGATCCAGAAGCACTGGAAGCACGTACTCGTCCATACAATGTACAAACACCGTCTGGCCCGGCAGGACCCGGTCAACATAGGGAGTGAATAAGATGCCATATCACAAGCACGCGACTCCAAATTTCAGAAACCTAATTGTCCGCCCCTTGTGGATGACTTTGAAAACAGCCCTTCGAACAATCCCATACATTGGCCGATTAAAATTCCTTCAGGCGCACAATGGTGGCGATCCATACCATGGCCAAGAAACAAACATGCTCTCTGATGAAGAACGTGCAATGTACACACAGCAAGCACACCCGTGTGTAGACCAAACATACTCAGCAGATCGTGAAACTAGTGATTTGTTCCCATATTTCGAACGACCTGTAACGATCATGTATCCATATGAACGATTAGAGGAGATGGAACCTTGGTTATTTGTCCCAGGGAATTACAATGGAAGAATAGGTGTCATATGGGAAACTTGTACTGCGTGCAAAGCATGCGTGCGTATTTGTCCTAATGACTGCCTTCATATGGAAACAGAGACAAGAGTGAACGTCCTTGATCTAGCAGAAGATGGTGATGAAAATCATGGGCATGGAATTGATTTGGAAGTAGGAGGTTTGGCAGCACGCCGAATTGAAGGTAGTGCCGAAGCTGCAGCAGAATTTAATTTATCAACAGCTCACGAATCTGCACCACAAGAGTTTGAATTTGGTGAAATCATTGATCTTTCTGGAGAAATTGTGAGTGTCAAGTGGAATTCATCGGGTTCAACAGAAGAACTTGCTACGAGTGAGGTGCTTGGTGCCGAGGTCGACATTGTATCAGGTCGCATTGACATGGGCCGCTGTATGTTTTGTGGCCTTTGCATGGAATCTTGCCCATTTAATTCGTTCTTTATGACAAATGAATATGATGGTATGTCCGGTCTAACACGTTCTGATCTTTGGTACGAAGCAGAACGGACACGAGTTTTACCAATCCAACATGCAGAAGCAGTAGATATTGAACTTGCGAAGCGTGCAGAACAAGCAAGGAAGAAAGCGGAACGGGCCGCGGCTAAATCGGAGGCATAATCATGGAATTACCTGCGATAATCATGGACCCAATTGGTGATATTTTTTCATCCGTTGAAGGAATCTCATTTGGGATACTTGCAATATTTGCAATAGCGGGTGCTTTGGGCACTGTGTATTCCAAACGTGTTGCACATTCCATGCTCTCTTTGATTATGTGTTTCTTTGCAGTGGCTGGTGTCTTTTTACTAGCACAAGCAGAAATGCTAGCAGCCATCCAAATATTGGTTTATCTTGGTAGTGTTATGCTAGTGTTCGCATTCGGCGTGATGTTGTCACGTCGACAAATCATGGAGGAGGACTTTGAATGAGATTAATCGGGACCTTCGCACGTATTGGTATGATTATCTTGCTAGGAACATTGCTTGCAGTAGTCATGGACACTTCAAATTGGGGTAGTGGTAATGATACTGTTTTGACAACAGCAGATTTCGCTGTCTCAATGTTGGTAGACTGGGCCTTTGCTCTGGTTGCATTAGGTGCATTGTTGGCAATGGCAATGGCAGGTGCAGCCTATCTAGTCCGTGACGAGCGTGAAGTCAACCTCATGTGGGAACTCACAGGAGGTGAAGAGGAATGATTGATCCAACTTGGATTGCAGGATTAGGCGCATTCTTATTTTGTATAGGACTTGCAGGTACATTCACTCGTAAGAATGCAATTATTGTTCTCATGTGTGTTGAGATTATGCTCAATGCAGCCAATTTGAATTTCGTTGCCGCCGCAAGCCATCATGGAGACATGAATGGTTGGATTTACACAGCAATTGCAATTGCAATTGCTGCTGCTGAAGTTGCAGTTGGTTTAGCTATATTCTTGGCATTGTATAGTCAACGTGAAACAATATCGTTGGATGAGGTAACTTTACTCAAGAATTGAGGAGGTGAGATTATGGGACAACATGCTAAATCAGAATGGAACCTACTACTCCCCGTCCTTGCGATGGTAACTTTCCCTTTTATCCGATATGGAATCGGCTATGATGCAACCGAGAGTGCATTTCTAATCGCGGCAGTCCCGCTCATTGTATTCCCTGCAATTTTGATATTAGGTCAAATTTACAAGGGCACCGACATGTGGAAAAACCAACTCAAAGAAGGCGGAATTATTGCTCTTGCCACACTCGCAATTACACTTTCATTGACCATTTGGCTACTAATTGAATTCCTTTACAATCATGCCGACTTTGGCGCACAAGGGACAGTTTTCGATTGGATTAGCTTTGACATCTTAAGTCATGAAAATAGCATTGAAGGAAATGGTTTTACTATTGGATTTGGAATTTACATTGACGCAGTATCCCTTACAGTGTTATTTGTTGCAGCATTCTTGTGCTTCCTTATATGTTGGTTCGCAATTGGTTATATGACAACTGATCCAATCAACGAAGATAGAAACCATCGCTTCTTTGCAGAGTTCATTCTGTTCTCATGTGGTATGTTTGGAATGTTATTAGCAGATAATTTCCTCTGGCTTTTCATATTCTGGGAAATCATGGGCCTTTGTTCATACCTATTGATTGGATTTTATTGGGAAAAACCTAGTGCAGCAGCAGCTGCCAAGAAGGCTTTCCTAACCACACGAGTAGGTGATGTATTCCTTATGGTTGGATTATTCATGATGTATGATTTGTATCATAGCCTTGAATTTTCAGTTATTTTTGGTGATCCTACCCTTGGAGGAACAATTACTGGTGATCAATTGCAATGGCCTTTGTTCCTGATGTTCATTGGATGTGTAGGTAAATCAGCACAATTCCCTCTGCATGTGTGGCTTCCTGATGCTATGGAAGGACCCACTCCTGTATCAGCCCTTATTCATGCGGCTACAATGGTAAATGCAGGCCTCTATCTAGTTGCTCGAATGTTCCCTATATTCTCCGAGGCATCATTCCAAGGGGATCTTTCAGATCTTGCAATGTTGATAGCGTGGATTGGAGGAATTACTGCTTGCATGGCAGCATTCATCGCATTTGTTGCAAATGATATCAAACGTGTTCTTGCATATTCTACCATGAGTCAACTTGCATACATTTTCACAGGCCTTGGCTCAGCATTGTGGTTTGCAAATGAAGGGCATAGTGAATTAGCAGCAGTTGCTTTCGGAGCGGCATTATTCCATCTTTTCAATCATGCCATGGCCAAAGGAATGTTATTCATGGCATCAGGTTCGGTAATTCATGAAATGCACCATGCTCATGATCATGTACATGTGTACGATGATGATGAACATGACCATGATTTCGATCCACAAGACATGCGTAATATGGGTGGACTTGCTAGCAAATTACCAGTTACAAGTACGGCGATGATGCTTGGTTCGATGTCGATTATAGGGATTCCACTCATTGGTGGTTTTTGGTCAAAGGAAGGTATTGTGGGCCAGGCATGGAATGTTTACCTCAATGGGGGAACACTGATTTTATTCCCCGCACTTCTTGTTTTAGCAACTGCAGGTATGACAGGATTCTACATGTCAAGAATGTGGTTCATGACATTTGCAGGGAAACCCAAATCTGAGGCTGCAGAACATGTTCATGAACACACTCCATGGATTAAGACCCCATTGGTTACTTTATCTATCGTAACTGCATTCAGCGGCTTCTTGTTAGCATTATTTAGCTTCCAACATTTCCTTGGGGAATCTGATGGCCATCTTGGATTACATGGTGATCTTTTACATGGCATCACGTATACTCTAGAGCACGCATTCCTGCCCAAAGAGGATACGTTGCGTATTGTTGGTTGGACTGCGATTGTAATTTCAAGCCTATTGGGTCCATTCATCGCGGCGCGTTTGCACGGCGGTATCCTTGCGGAAGGAGAGGAAGCAATACCGATTGTGTCCTGGTTAGTAAAAATCTCAGGAAAAGCAGGGCATACCGATGTATCTGCACTAGCTGACGGTGGTTTTGCTAAGGCATTGCACAACCGCCTGTATATTGATGACGCATATGAATGGTTGATCGCTAAAACCATTTTACCCCTATCAGCAATTTCTGCATGGTTTGATCGCCGTGGAGTTGATGGAGTCATTAAGGGAATTGAATCAGGCAGTCAAGCCGCAAGTACCTGGATTCGTCAATTAACCACAGGTCGCGCTAGTGATTACATTCTCATGACTGCATTAGGGATGCTTGCGTTAGTTGGAATACTTTGGGGGGTTGCTTGATGGATGCGATAACTTTGCTTGGAAATCCGCTCACAGTTCTAACACTACTTCCAATTTTAACCGCGTTAGTATTAATGCTATTACATTGGGTTTCTGATACTGCTCGCCAAGAAAAATTAGCCGCTCCAATTCGATATGTGAATATGGGCATGGCTCTACTGATGTTTGTTCTAGCGAGTTTAATAGCGCTAGAATGGGCCGATATGGGGTGGGGTGAATATCTCTATCAAAATTGTGAAACTGGTGAATTAAGAGACGGCTCTTGCTCATTAGTAGGCAGTATCGGGGTGTCTTGGCATGTTGGTATTGATGCACTTTCTTTCCCAATGGTGTGGCTTACAACATTGCTTATACCAATTACAATGCTAGTTGAGTGGAATGCCAAAGAAGGTGCATATTTCCACAGTTTAATTCTGATGATGGAAGGAGCCCTGATTGGTGTTTTCGTTAGTTTAGATTTATTTGTATTCTACGCATTTTGGGAATTAACTTTGATACCGATGTTCTTCTTAATCCTGATTTGGGGTGGTACAGATCGTCGATATGCTGCTCAGAAGTTCTTCATCTATACATTCACAGCCAGTGTATTCATGCTTGCTGGAATTTTGATTATGTACTACAATAACGATGCTAGTTGGGCTGGGAATCTTACGGGGAAGTCGTTTGATTTCGTTTTAATGCAAAGTCAAACTGAATTTATTTCAAGTAGTGGATTACGAAGTGTAGTATTTCTCTTACTATTGATTGGATTTGCAACTAAACTGCCAAGCGTCCCAGTTCATACTTGGCTCCCTGATGCTCACGTACAAGCACCAACAGCAGGATCAATGTTGTTAGCTGGTGTGATGTTGAAGATGGGTGCGTATGGCTTCCTTCGACTAGGTGTTTCTTTGTTCCCTGATCAACTGATTGAATTCCAAACCTTGCTGATTGTTTTGGGAATGGTGAGTCTAGTCTATGGAGCAGTTGTATGTTTAGGACAAACTAATTTGAAACGCATGGTAGCATATTCATCAGTAAGCCATATGGGATTAATTTTCCTTGGTATTGCAACTATGCAACCATTGGGTATTGCAGGAGCAATTTTCATGATGTTTGCCCATGGAATAATCAGTCCACTTTTGTTTGCTGTTTGTGGTGCTTTCAAACATCATTACCACACGCTTGAGATTGGCTCAATGCGTGGTTTAGCACACCATAGTCCTTGGATGAGTGCACATATGATGGTCGGATGGATGGGTAGTTTAGGATTACCATTGATGGCTGGATTCGTTGCTGAAGTTGCCGTATTAATTGCTTTCTACATGGCCTTCGGTTGGTTGGTATTACTCCCAGCAATCACGTTAATAATCACCGCAACTTACTATTTGTGGAGTATGCAGCGCACCATTTTCGAAGGTAGTGGTGAAGCAATTCTACCAGACACTATGCATGGAGATGAACCAAGTGATATCACTTGGCATGAGAATGCAGGTATGCTAATTCTAGGTGTTCTTACTGTGATATTTGGAATCCTACCATTCTTCTTCTTTGATATGATGTCAGACTGGTCGACTCTTTTAGTCGAAAACGAATTGATATCTGCATTGAATGATGCGGGGGTGAAGCCTTGAATCTAGGAACTTTGTTCAGCGGTTCAGATATGGCAAGTGCTTTGATGCCTGAATGGATATTAATACTTGGAATAGTTGCAATGATTCTTATTCCAAATTTAGGTAATGGTACCTTCCGATTACCGATTCCGGGGACAAGTATTCGGGTCCCCTATTTCCTTGGCGGAAAGCGTTACGCCTTCACCAACGATCCTCGATTGCCTGCAGGTATTGCAGGTTTCACTCTTATTGCTGCCTTTGTAACAGCATTCATGAGTCAAATGATTGATTCTGATGTGGGAATGGGCTATGCTTGTTTGGCGGCAAACGGTGTTGTGGATTCAACCTCAAGTTGTGCAGATGCAGAACACCTTTTACGAATTGATGCATTTAGTCGCACATTCGAGATGATATTCTATGGTGCATTAATCATTGCACTTTTCGCGAATTGGGATCGATTGCAAGCAACTGCACCGAATCGAATCGCATTAAAGAAACAAGAAGATGATGCTGTAGAAAGTCTTAGACTTACCCGTTTGCTAAATAATAGGAGGCAAGTTGACTTTTATCTCCTTGTGCTCATGGTCGCATTTGGAATGTCGGTTGTTGCATTATCTGCGAACTTATTCGTTCTATTTATCGGATTAGAAATAGCTAGCCTTGGTTCATATGTTCTTATCTCTTTCCTAAAGGAAACAAAAACAGGACCCGAGGCTGGGTTGAAATATTTCATTGTAGGGAGCGTGTCAAGTGCAATAGGATTGTACGGAATGTCTTTACTATACATTTGGAATGGTAACCTTTCAATGACAGGTACAACCGGGTTAGCAGCAGGTTGGCTTTCAGACGGTTCAAACGGTCTTGCAGTTTTGGGACTAACATTCATGTTGGTTGCTTTTGGCTTCAAGGTGAGTGCTGTACCATTCCATTTTGCCACACCAGATGCCTATGAGGGCTCAAGTGCACCAATTGCAGGTGTATTGTCTACTGCTAGTAAGGCAATGGGTTTTGCTGCATTGATGCGTGTACTAATTGGCATAACACTTGGAGATGGTGAGAGTGATTGGTATGTCTTGATTGGCCTCATTGCAGCAATCACCATGACTTGGGGCAACATTGCGGCTCTTGGAAGTCGTAGTCCAAAGCGAATGTTGGCTTATTCAAGTGTAGCCCATGCTGGATACATATTAGCAGGTATTGCAGCTATAGGTGCTATTGGTCCGGGTTCTGCTAGTGAATTAATTGCTACAGCAATTATATTCCATCTTGCAGTTCTAGTCACTTTCAAGTTAGGGGCATTTTTAGTAATTGGTTTACTTGAATGTGAAGGTCGTGGAAATAATCTTGAAGATTTCTATGGCTTAGCAAAGCGTGATCCACTGATTGCAGTATCAATGTTCATCTTCATGCTAGCACTCGCTGGAGTGCCACCATTAGCAGGATTCCTCTCAAAATTGATGATGGTAAATGGAATTATTTCTAGTACAATTGGTGATGTTGGTGGTTCTGGATTGTTTGATACTCTTGGAAACCTTTCATGGGTTTTCTGGCTTGCTATACTGATTTTCATGAATAGTGCGATGTCTGTGTTTTACTATCTACGAATTGTCGTCGTCATGTTCTTCGAAGAAACGGACCGCCCAGTCAGGTTATCTCGTGCACCAATGCTTCGAATTGCAATTATGCTGTGCACAATGGGCACAGTTGTCTTTGGTTTTGGTATACTCGCAGATGCGCTTGCTGAAGCAGCAGCTGAAGCCGCCTCTACATTATTCCCTTAGTGTTGGACTAGTGTTTAGTTTCCTCCCTGTTTATGTAGGGCTGGTGAGTCGGCGGTCTGAACACCATGGGTCGAAGACGCGAAGAATTAGTGGATGAAGAATTGCTAGCGCAACTTGAAGGCGGTGCTGGTGATAAGATTCGAGTCCCTCTTCCCAATGAAAGAATCAATGAAATGTTTGCCATTGCAGATACAATTCTTGGCGGTAGAAGAGTCCGAGTAGTCTGTGCAGATGGAGAAACACGCCTTGCTCGTATTCCAGGAAAAATGCGCAGAAGGCAATGGGTTCGTGAAGGGGATTTGATAGTCGTCCAACCATGGGATTTCCAAGATTCAAAAGCGGATGTGAAAAAGCGATATTCAAAAACTCAATCACTATATCTTTCACGCAAAGGAGTACTACCTGAAATCGTAGATGTCTTTGGCACAGGAAATGAATCTTGGGATGATATTGACGATGCAGGAATTTTCGGTAGAAATGATGATGATTATTCCGATGAAACTGTTGAGGATACGGTGGAAGAAGAGCAAGTCGACCAAGAAGAAATTGTTGATGATATAGAATCCGAAGTTGAAGAAATCGTTGAATCTGAGGGCGAGTCTCTTCCAGAACCTGTTTCTTCAGATGATGATGTGACCGATGAGGACATAGACAGTTTGTTCGGTCCAGCCTGAGGAGGGATTTGTATCGGTCGGCGGCGTAAGGCTCGCCGCGAAAGCGAATCACGCGACTGGTCAGATATTTCCGATGAGCAAACTGAAATTGCTAATCTAGATTCAGATCCTACTGCAGAGGAATTAGTTAGGGAAGCAGAGATACTAGCTCTTGCTGAAGAAAAGTGGAATGAAAAGGAAGAGCATGAAAATCTCCATGCTGATATGGATAGGCAAGTCGATGACTGGGCATGGATGAAGGAGAAGAAATTTTCAAAGATGTTCAAAGAGATTGAACATAGGTTAGAGGGCGTTCTTGGAGTGGGGAAATTCGAGTGGGTTGATCGCAGAGTTTTCGATCAGGTTTTTGATCAAAGAACACTGTTGGCAGTATACAAGTTGATGCAACAAGGTCACATCGAAACTCTTGATTGGCCTATTGCACGTGGTAAAGAAGCGCACGTATTCCATGCAACAACGCCTAATGGTGTTGCAGCAGTGAAAATTTTCCACACAAGTAACGCAGTTTTCAAGGGCTTAATGCAGTATATTGAGGGTGATCCAAGATTTGGAGGACTCCGTCGCCGTCACCATGAGTTGGTGAATATATGGGTTCGTAAAGAACATCGAAACATGATGCGAATGGCGAAAGTAGGCTTGAGAGTCCCTGAACCACATGCACTTTTCCGTAATATACTGGTGATGGATTATCTTGGTAATGCGGAAGGACCTAGCCCAAGATTACGTGATGTGGAAGTTTCAGATCCGGAAGCAGTAGTAGAAGAATTACTCGAATGGTTGCGGATATGCTGGAATGATGCGAAATTAGTACACGCAGATTTTAGTGAATATAACATCCTTTGGCATAATGAGAAACCGAGAGTTATTGACGTCGGCCAATCAGTAGCGAAAGAACACCCACATGCAGATGAATTTCTTGTTAGAGACGTAACTAGGCTGGTTGAATGGGGTCAGAGACAAGGAGTTGCAATTGAACTAGCAGATGCAATGGCCCATGTTATTTTCGAATAATCACTCTTCACCGTAGGAGATTGATTCATCCTCAGCAAGTTCCATCATATCTTCTATGCCTTCAGAATCATCAGGGTCCACTTGCGCATCTTTGTATTTCCTCGATCGTTTGCGTTGAGCGGCATCTAAACCAGGGACCAATGCAGCGAAGCGACTGCTTGTATCGCGTGAGATTGATTCTAATTGCCTTGAAGCCATTTTCCTTTTTCGTCGTTCAGTTTCGAGATGTTTTAGAACTGATGAATGTTCAGCACCATGCAGAAGACGTTCCACCGCTTGACTTGCAAGTGGCAATGCATCTTCGTCGCCAATGATGACAATTGTAGAACCATAAATCGCCATTTCTGCTCCAGAATGTTCCTCTATCAATTCGCGAATCCGTCCATTCCTACCTATGACTCTTGAACGAATTCTTCTTTGTTGATTTGATCCTTTCCCAACATATTCTCGGATATCAAATAATATTAAATGTTGATTATCTTGCAAAAGTTGGATTGCTCTTTCAGGATTCATCCCCCGTCCAATTGCTCTAACGACATCAGGAAATTTCATTCGAGTGACAGGATCAGCATTTTCATTCCAAGTGACCGATACATCGCCTGTTGAAGAGTCAATATACAATTTAGCATTGGAAGCTTTTTCAATTGCTTTTCGAGTAACGCCTTTACGACCAATAAGGACCGCAATGCGATCCTGGGGTATACGGGTGACGCCCTCCATTGGACGGGCGACCATAGTCCCCTCTTTCAAGACGCCGATTCACGGCGTTGTAGAATATGGCTTGCAAATACGCCTGCTAAAAGAATCAATAGGATGTTAGGGGCAAAACCAGATACGGTTCCAATTACGGTTGGGTCGGCTGCACTAATCATCAGAAAAACTTCATTATTTCCTTCATCATTTTCATCAATATTGTTTCCGGGATCAATTATCAGCCGCAAATCATATTCTCCTGCCGCAATCATAGACAGTTCTGCTGAAATCAATTGTTCTTTATCGATTAATTCTCCTGATGCTGTGGTGATGGTTTCGAGTGTAGTCCATTCAGTGACAGAGTTTCTATCTGCAGGGGCACTCTGAATCTCGACGATAACACTCCCTGTATATGCTTGTGATGTTTCAATTGTTGCTTGAACTAACACTGGATCGTTTTGCCCCGCTCTCACAATTAATCGATTTAGTGAGGGGTCTGAAATTGTGAAATCAAGTCCTGGTAAAATCTGGAAATGAGATGCTTGTGTTGTGATAGTATTACCTGCAATATCTGTAAGGACCGCACGGAGAGACAGATACTGGCCTGCGCGAGTACTCCAATCAATAGCTGCAGAGAGGCTACCTGATGTACCAGTTCCAATATCAAGCCACGAGGACGTGATATCTGGAATTGAGCCACTTCCATCCGTATCAAATCCATACTCTAGGCTGGACAATGTAATATCTATTCCAGAATGTTGGTCGGTTGCATCAACTGCAACCGGAATCTGTCCATACATGGAATCAGTGAGTTCGGGAATTACCCAACCACCAGCTACTGGTGCTGTACGGTCGACTTTGATGGAGACATCAAGTGGATTACCCACATTGTCGACCTTGTCTATTGCTCGGAATTGTATTGTACGAATACCTTCTTCAAGGGCCAACATTCCACTACCATCAGAACCGATATCTCCCCATTCATTTGCACTATCTCGTGCATGATATGTTGAAATTCCAGACCCTCCGTTATCACTTGCACCACCACCTAACCCACTAAATTGCAAGGTTGTGCTACTCGTCCAGTCCCCTGCTGTTTCTGAAAGAGATGGGTTGCCAACAGACGGCCCAGTTCGATCTATACCTATATGGATTGTAGATTGTGCTGAAGCACCCCCCTCGTCGAATACAGTAAGTAGTGGACTCCAAGTCCCTTCGCTGAAGTCACCCGGTGACCAATTCCATTCGTTTAGTATAGTCCCTGGACCATCTTGAGATGGATTTCCTGAACCGGGTACATTAGTCAATGTTGCATGAGAAAGGTGAGCATCAGTGGCAGTCCAATTGAATGTTAGAGAACCACTTTCCGATGTAGTAAACCACGCTCGATTTATTGTTGAACTACCATCCCCCATTAAAGCATTAGAAATTTCAAAATTAAGATTACTTGGAGCAGTGTTGTCTAAGGTGAATGTGGGACTCTCAACCCAATTGGTAGTTGATGCATTGTCATATGTGCCTTGTATTCTGAGTTTGTAGTTCCCATCGGAATGACTTGATGTGTCCCAGGCAGTTAACCAAGGTGCTCCAGAAATGGTTGCTATAGAGACCCATGCACTGCTTTCCCATAGTTCAACAGCAATCGAATCCATATTAGCCACGTTTGTTGTACGAATGGTGTAAGTTCCAGAAATAATTTGATTTGAATTCGGTCCACTACTGAAGTCTAAACCTCCACTACGACCACTAGCTGCTTGTGCATTAAGCAATGTAACATGAACGGAACAAGTCACCATTACAACCATCGCAGCGGCGAGTACGAGGCGGCGTGTAAGCATGGGAACAATTGCGCCACTATCAGTAACATCCTTCAAGGCTTTCGACGGCGAAGGCCAAAAAGTGCTATGCTGGGTGTTGAATTGACCTTTGGGAAGCAGGATTGAAGTGCCTCTCCCTCCACCGGTATGTATGGGTCGGCATCTTCGAGCACATTCTGTGTGTGTTTTACTACTGATGACTCCACTCCTAATATTACTCCCAACTGCAACAGGTGAGACAGTAGGTTCAGTATCCTTCGATAGCAGCGGGATAACTACACGTTCAGATCCCATTGAAGGAAACTCAGTCATCATTGATTTTTCCTTACAGAATATAGGAGGTACTTTGGCCGAGAATGTTGCAATCGAATTCCACAAATCGAATTTTGTCTCTGGGGAACCTGCTGCAGCGACCCTGATTGACATAGATGCTGGTGAGTGGGCAGTGGTTAATTTCACTTGGACAAATTTGCAATATGGTTCTCAAGATATTTGGATTAAAGTTTCCCATTCAGGGGAAAGCCAGTTGATTTCAAAGTCATTTGATGTAGCCGGTTTACCAAATCTCCGCTTTGAAATTTTTGAACTAAATCCTGTAAATAATGTCCATGAAGGTGATTTAGTCGATGTTCAAATCCAAGTTGAAAATTCTGGACATGCAGTAGCCGATGCATCACACATGGAGTTGATTTTTGCAGGCTCATCGAGTTTGATTAGTGTACCTTCGTTACAAATTGGGGCTAATTATTGGTTGAATCAATCAGGAGTTGCACCAGCAGCAGGAACTTACGACATTAGTGGAGTATTGAATGCAGATAGTTCAGATGAGGTCGTAGAATCATCTACAGGAGACAATCAAGAAACACGGACACTAAATGTGGAGAGTTTACCTGATTATATTCATTCATTGGGGCCAGTTGTAGTACAGAGTTCAGGTCTTGCAGGCCCATGGTCGATTACAGGTACTATTGCACGTGAATTAGGCTCTGGGGATTCTTCCATACCTCTGCACCTTTCAATTTCAGATGGTATAACATTGGAAATAATTAACTTACAATTCACTCAGTCTGATGAATTTGCAGAATATGAATTTGTTGTGCAAACTGCTGATTTGACTAATCAGAACCCAGGTGGTACCGTTTTAGAAGTTGAGATTGATCCCATGGAAAGTGTACTACAATCAAATTCATTCAATGATATGCAACAAGTTTTGGTTACTATACACCAAGAGCCAAATGTTGTAGTCACTCCGGCTGCAGTGGCGCGCCCCTCATCAGTAACCCCTGGGGAATCAGTTACTTTCGATGTAAGTTTACAGAATGTCGGTATGGTTTCTGTAACTGGGGTAATTTCAGCAACTTTTGATGGTGTTGAATTACAATCTCAAAGTATTATTATTCCGGCATCAAATACTGGCACACAGGGACAGCGCACTGTATCTTTCACTGCTACAGTCGGTGGTGGTGAAAGCAGAGACGTCCCATTCACGGCTTCTTGGCAGAAAGAAACAACATCACATGATCGGATCGCTGAAGACAATACAGCCACAGGGTATGTCCACCTCAATTCTGATTTACAACTTCGACTATTGCAGACTACTGAAGGTTGGTCACCAGGATTACCATTACATCCTGGATATGAGTACGTCTATTCGATAGATGTCGTAGCTTCGCAGTCATCAGGGTCAGAGACATTTGAGTGCCGGGATAATAATCGTGGAGTCACCTTTGATGTAGAAACATTGCAATTTGAAGAAGGAGAAACAAAATCACTCTCTTGTGAAATTGATATTGAGAAGAATCTAAGAGGGTCAATTGAATTAACAATTATTTCCTATGGAGGGAGCACATCATCTTATTCAAAAATTTGGAATATTGAGAGTTCTGATGACCAATCATCAACAGAAAGTGAGAATAGATCTACAACAGTAATATTACTTATTTTGGGTGGTGCTCTAGCAATTATTTCTTTGATTGCAGCAGTTATTCTTACACGGAGAGGTTTAGCCAATACAGAACGTGAAACATGGGCATTATGTCCAGCATGTGAAGGAGAAATCGAAGGTGATGAGGACACATGTCCTTATTGCGACTTCAATTTAGACATAGCACGGTCCAAATTTCATGATTGTGAATCTTGTAATGCAACAATTCCATCAATGATGGAACACTGTCCATATTGTGGCGAAGGTCAAGATTTGAGCAGTCATTATGACCGACGTGAAAGAAAATTCATCTCATTACCAGATTCCCAAGCTGATTCAGAAGTTGAACCAGATGATGATGAAGAGTCTGATGAAGTTGTACGAGGATCTCAAATCTTTGAAGAGCAAGCTGCTGAAATGGGTTTCGCAGAAGATCAATGGGAAGGTGAATGGGATTCAAAACTTGATGAAGCCGAATCTTACTTCGATGATAAAGAGGAAGCGAGAATTGCTGCTGAGGAAATGGGAGCAGAATCTGAAGAAGTTGACGATGTCGTTGGTGAAACTGAACTCAGTCAAGCAATGGAAGAAATGCCAGAACATGATCTTGATGCCTTCCTCGGCGATGTTGAAAAACGTCAACATCTATCTGACGAAGATGTTGAGCTGTCGGCATCTGATGCCCATTACCGTGAAAAGTTGTTTGAAATGACTGGTGAAGATGGTGTATTGCCCGGTCAATCGGTTGATGTTGAAGCAATAGTTGACAATACCGTGGTTGGTAATGAATTACGAAGCGCCAGTAGCGATTTTACCGTGACCGATGGAGAACCTTCTCCATCAGTTGAATCAGAGACTGATGAGGGATCTGAAGCAGTCAAAGACACATCGAAACGCAGGTCTGTACGTCGCAGAAAGAGGGATGATTGAATATCATTTGACCGTCATAAAGAAATGTACTAGATTCTACCGCCTATTTGGGGGAGATACATTGTCCACACTACGGCGACAGACAATTAGTGCTACATTGGCGCTTCTTTTCGTGTCGATGGCCCTTCCTGGTTGCCTTTCTCTAGTGATTGGTCGAGAGTTAATGGAAGGTGCTCGTGGTATGCCAGAAACTAAACCAAAATACACCTCTTATGATTTATCACACACTTGGCAAAACTCAACAGAATTAGACGATTACCAAGAAAGCAAAACTCAACTCATTCCAATCGACCACACTGTCCAAGAAATACTAATACAATTCCAGGTTTCAATTCGTAATGATGACATTGATGACCTTGCAGAGCCCATTCTTGAAGCATTGAATGATGCAGGAATCACGCAAACAAATTTGGCTCAGCGATATGTTGAGGTATGGTTGTATCCTTGTGAAGTTATGGACGATTGTGATTATATCTATCATGAAAGAACAAATGGTTCATTTGAACAGACTCAGACAAAATTCACTACAGACAATACTACATTTAAAGAAAGCACTTGGCGATTAGTTGTTGAAGGACAAGGCGTCGATGCAAGTTCCGTTCCGTTTGTTGGCTTCCAAGATTCATGGTTGCTTATTTTAAGTGTCAAACGCCCTTGTGTTGAATTTCCAGAAAGTAGTGGTGATGAAGACGAATGCATACCTAAGGTCGATTTAGAATAGGATTAAATTAGGCTTTGAGGACATTTTGATTGTCGTGAACAATTTTTGCATTTGCCAGGTCTCTCATGATTCCTTTTCGCGCCTCCTTCAATCATTAATCGCTGTATTTCTTTTATATCACGGGATAAATCATCCCGTGCTTCATCATCCCAGGGTATCGTGAAAAGAGAATCAGCCCCATATCGTAATATTCCATACTCAGGAGTTGTGTTTGTAGTTTCAGCAACAAGTTGGATATATGCAAGTACTTGCATTCTATGACTTTGATGAAATTTCTTTGGCACCTTCCCGGTTTTTTGCTCAACGGGAATGTATTGATTATCGATTACTAATATTTGATCAGGCCTACCTCGTAAACCAGTTTCTTCATCAATCAAAAGAATAGCACTTTCTCCTGAATCATCACTATAAGCAATTTCTTCATCACCTCCGAGGCCAATTCTTTCTCGAGAAATTTGTGCAATATTCCCAAATGAGAGAGCACGATGCAATCTCCAAGAGCAGATGAGTAGCCAGATTAGAGAAAGTACAATCAACCCAAAAGCGAATAAATTTCTATCTTTAGCATAGTGAATTGCAATACCATGTAAAGCAATTGCAATTGAACCGAGGAGCATCAAGGCCTCTAACGAACCACCTTTGATGTAATCATCTTCGTCACTAATTGAAAAGGGCGATTCAATTTTTAATTCATTAAACTCTTTACCTTCAAAGTGAGGTGGTTGAGCAAGTCCAAATGGACGCCCTAACCACCTTCTCCAAGGAACCCAAATTAGGACAATTGCAGTAATTAACCACACTAGAGCTAGGCTGACTAGATAACGACCCATATCTTCAACAAAATTTTCAGAGATTTGTCCCTGATCTACGAATAGAAATGCCGCAGAGTCAGCTGAAAGAGCTATGACTACTGTAAACCACCAAGACCAAATTACTAACTCGTGATTTGCACGAGACTCTTTTGTCTTGAATTCAACCATATCTTTGTGAATACGTTCATGCTCTTTCATTCCTTGAATTAGAGCATCGCCTTCTCCACTTACACCGGCCTTGGATAATTGCCACGAAACTGGGCAGTATGCATGACGCTCAAGATCTGACGCAGACACTGGCAGAGCCAAACCATTGAAATCACTCCAATATCCATCTTTACGGAGTTTTCCGGCCGAAATTGGATTATCAAAGTCCATGGCCTCATCAACAGTTTTCTGAGGGGCCATGAAACTCGCTCACAGATAGAAGGGTTAAGCATTATTCCGAACTGCATCAACCTCTTTGTTGATTCTTAATTCAAGATTATAATCAACGTACTGCGCAGAACTCTCTGCTTTGCTTTAGCGAAGCGGTTATGAAGAGGTGGAGGGTGGCGAGGCCGCACGAGGCATTCCAATGAGTGAATCTCCACTAGTTCCCCATGAAACTTACGAGGATCATGCAGTGCATATTGGCACTCAACAGAAGAGTGCTGATATGAAGCCATTCTTGAGTGATATTCGCGGCGATGGAAGCGGTTTGCATCTCATCGACCTAGAGCAAACAGATGAGAGAATACGTGTAGTTGCAGAGTTCTTGAATCGATATGATTGTAGTAGAATTTTAGTTGTCAGCGCGCGTCAGTATGGACAGCGCCCCGCTCGAATGTTTGCTCAGGCAATTGGTGCGACTCACAACGTGGGGCGATTCATTCCAGGTACACTTACGAATCCGCGCCTACGAACATATATTGAACCAGAATTGATTTTTGTTACAGACCCACAGGCAGATCAACAATCACTTTCAGAGGCAGTTAGCAGTGGTTTACCAGTTGTTGCAATTTGTGATGCAAATAATAATCTCCGAAACGTTGATCTTTGCTTGCCAGCAAATAACAAAGGTCGCAGAAGTCTTTCTCTTCTTTACTGGATACTAGCAAGAGAAGTCCTGAAGGCGCGAGGTACAATGGACGATGATACTTGGGCTACTATGCAAGATGTAAATGACTGGGAATCTACGTTTTAGATAACCATCTAGTCCTTGTCTTGAATATATAGGAACACTTCGGTGTGATTATGTTGGACCCTGTCCCCCTCTTTCTTGCGCCGATGGCAGGAGTCACAGATCTAGCATTTCGCTTGCTTGCACGTGAATGTGGGGCTGATGTTACGGCAACTGAATTTACTGCAGCAAGTGGACTATCCAGAAAGGACACAAAATCTTGGGCGAAATTAGAAACTCATCCCAGAGAAAGCCCATTTATCCCGCAAATCTTTGGAGGGGTAGAGGAAGAAATGGTTGAAACTGTCCGAATTTTGTCTGAAAGTGCAGATGTCATTGATCTAAATTTTGGCTGCCCTGCACCAAAAGTGACCAAGACTTGCGCAGGTGCTGCTCTGATGGGAGAACCTGATACACTTGTTAGCATGGTTGAAAGATGTATTGAAGTGTCACAGGTACCAGTTTCAGTAAAAATGCGTTTAGGCACTGGAAGTAACAATATCAACGTCTTAGATATAGCCGAAAGTTGTGCTCAATTAGGTGTTTTACGAGTCTGTATCCATGGTCGTACACTTTCACAGAAGTATAGAGGTGTGGCTGATTGGAATATAATCCGAGAAGCAGTCGATTTGCTAGAATCATATGGCACTCCAGTTATCGCTAATGGCGACATTGTTGATGCAAAAAGTGCTGCAAAATGTTTGGAAAGGACAGGTGCATCTGGATTGATGATTGGCCGAGCTGCAATTGGGAACCCATGTATTTTTGGTCAGATAAAATCCAAACTTGGTTGGAATAATTATTCAGCACCATGGTCCAATCAATCAGAAGTCATTGCAAAGCATTGGGCTTGGAATCGGTATGTAGATCTGGTTGATGAAGTCGGGGGCCCCCGTGGTGCTAGAAATATGAAACAACATGCAATATCATTCACTAAAGGACTTCCTGGTGGTAAAGAAATCAGGCCACACTTACACTCAATTAAAGATTTTAGAAAGATTGGCGAACCACTAAATTTGGCATTTGAGAAATATGCTAAAGGTGAATCAAATACTCTTGCTAATCCGGAGGCTATTGCAATGGCACAATCAATATATTCTATTTGATAACTAATACTGAATTTATTGTTCAAGAGCTTTTTCTAAAGTTTCGGCAACTCTCTTCATCCTACGAAAAGTGCGATCAACTCGTGCAAGAATTCTTTCTCGGATTGCTGCAGCATTGATACCTGCTAATCTCCAACCAACGGGCAATCTACCTCCAAGCAGATTGAGTAAAATCATCTGTTCTTTGGCACTTACATCAGAGAATATTTTTTCACATTTTGAAACGTTGAATTTACCATTATCCAGGGCTTTGATAATTTTATTTGCCAAGCCTGAATCAATGCGATTCAAACCTCCCTTTGAAATGAGCCAGTCCCCCCCTCTTCTTCCATGTTGACTTGAAATTGCCGACCATAGAGTAACTGGTAACCTGTCAATGCGTGGAATTCGTTCTGCTAAACCTGCGGCACAGAAGCGGTCTAATGTTCGGGTTAACCTTGGCCGTGTAGTACCCCATAAATCTAATGCCTCATCTAATGAAAGTGGTAGGTTTGAATCCAAGAGATACTCAAAAATCCCTTTTCCTAAGGGTGCCCCATTGGGGCCACTGCGCACACGATCACCGTACAATCCTAAGTCTTGCAGAAACGAATCCATTTCATCCTGACCTTCAGTTAGAGGGACTCTGGAACGAATATGAATACGAAATGGAGCATCCTTATTTTTTTCTGATGGAATTTTCATCCGCTCTTCACTTTCTTTCATCCATGAATTCAAAACTCGTAATCTCTGTTCCAATACTAGTCTTGCTTCAACTGCCATCACCTCCACTGCATTTGTTAGTGAACCATTTCGCAAATGATGAACACGCCACCCGTCAATATTTACTGAGTCGATTAATCCACATTCAGTTAGTTTTGTAATTTGGTTATGTAATGCTGTAATGGCCAAACCCAGTTCATCTGCTAGTTCTTGTGCATTCCAACCATTTTTTGGGTATTGAATCAGATAATCGCGCACCAAGCGATGTAGGGGGGAATGAATACCTTCCCCACTCCATTCATCCCCTTTGCGTCGGATTAAATCTAATGTGTCCATTAACCAAGATACCAATTGGTCTACATCTTTTGAACCCGCAGGTGCAGGTTGCTCTAGCAACCGCATGTTCATCATGGCGGCACCTGACGCTCGACGGCTCAAAACACCTATGTCGATAATTCAGCATCAGACCTAACTATCCCGAATTTGTTCTATTCGGGAAGTGGCCTTTCGTCTAACCATTCATATTGAACGGAACTTGATTGTAATCCAGCAAGATGTGGTGCTAATTCTAAATCATGGGAATGCACAATACCACGGCGACGAAGAACTTTGATTGCCGAGTGTACAGTGGCCCTAGATCGTCCTAATTCGCGTGACAATTCAGCTTGACTTTTCGGTTTAGGCTTTTTTGCTAGACGAGCGACTACCAGTCGTTGTGCTCCCGAAAGCCCAACAGGCATCATTCTAGCAGCCCTTTCAGAGTCACCAACATTCATCTCTTGTAGAATTTCAATTTGTTGTGGGGCCCCTGCATAATGACAAGATCTTCCATTCACAGGTACAACAGTAATTGAGCGATTGGAAATTAATACATCAAGATGATGTCTAAGCGTTCCATTTGCAGCTCCTAATTCCCGCTGAAGTTCTCGGTATGCCAACCCAGGTTGAGATTCAAGAACTTGCAGGATTCTTTTACGAAGTGGATGCTCCCAAGGATTTTCGACTTGGGTAGATATTACCCCAGATGCGCTCCAATTCCAAGGCATTACTGCGCCCATACTTGCTCCGAGTGCAGCCACACCCGCCATGAGCCAAGGACGCTGTCGGTGCCATTGCTGAAGCAGTGCCATGAACCTCTTTGATACTCAGTGCTTATTCAAGCAATTGGTCCACTGTTCGGACATTATTCACTGGTAACTGAGCCTTTTTTGATTTTCATATATGCGACCAAGGAACCAAGTAAACGTCCAGAGCGTTGACCATGATCGGTGAGACGGTAAGTGACTCTAACTGGGGGGCCATCAACAACTACCCTGTCAACAAGACCATTTTTCGTGCATTTTTTGAGTTTGTCAGACAGAGTCCTGCTTGAGATTCCTGAAAGCAATTTTCTCAATTCATTGAATCTCCTATCTCCTGCAATGTACAGTGTTGCTAGAATTTCAATAGTCCACCTACTTGTGAATACATCTAGGGCTTCAACTGCAGCTTCTACTTCCCATGACAAGCCCTTTTGGTCAATTGAATCGTCTCCCAGTATATGTCTAATACGTGCTCCCATTCCTTCTGTTGTGACAATACATGATTCAATTTCTTTCAGATTTTCATTGCTAATTTTCATCGCTGGCCCTATCATTTTATCACCGGTTTACTATTTATCATGTAGTGTGGAAAATGCACCTTAATTTAAACTTTGTAACTCCTCAGTCTAAATACAACGGGCCACACATGGTTTACTATCCACACTGGTTGGAGGTATTAACATGGATGAATGGTTGAAAAATTGGATTGATGAATGGAGCGAAGAATACGATCGACTTGAAGCTGAAAAGCAAGATAATCAGAAGAAGAAGGTAAGCCTATCTGAACAGATTCGTTTGAAGGTGTTTGGGCGCATCTTCAACATTAACAAAAAGGTGAAGGTATGATTCAAAAAATCACTGAATGGTTTTTGAGAAACTCAAGATACTTGCCTAGGTTTTCAATGATGAGTCATTTTCCTCGTTATTGAATGATGACGATAAACCTGGATTGACTATACAGATTTGACTCTAATATCACGTTGACCCAACTAAATCGAATCAGGAGTTGCTGTAGTTGGGTCTCCGACCCTCAATTAAGGCTGAAAGGCCTTCAAGGCTATCTGCAGTGCTGAAGATATTTTCAAGCCCCTTTAATTCAAGATTGAGACCTTCTTCAAGTGTAGTGCTAGTGGCTGCGTCTAGTAATTCATTTGCCATTTTTAATGCAATAGGGGCAGTTCTACTTAGAGATTTGAGTTGCCTTCCAATGTTTCGATCATCTACATCAAACCCTTCAGGGCAATTTCCAGACAAGAGTGTAGCCATGTTTTGGTCGTTGTAGAACGCTGAAGTGAAGGTAGCAATCGGGTGTTCGGCTTGTAATGGTGCATGGGGGTATTTTTGATTTGGTTTACCAGTTATTGAAATACTCTCAACAGTTGAAGTCACTTCTGCAGGTTCAACTAAATGTGTAAGCAAACCAAGTGCATATGCTGTTTTGTGGTCAATAAAATTCCCTGCAAGTACTGCCCACCTAGCGGCTTCAATACCACATATACGAACCGTGCGTTGTGTGCCACCAAGGCCTGGATAAATACCAATACTAGTTTCAGGGAATCGGAATTGCGTCCTTCTAGTTCCTACCCGATAGTCACAAGCAAGTGCTAGTTCTAACCCTCCACCAAGTGCAAGCCCTGTAGTGAGTGCAACAGTAGTCTTTGGACTATTTTCAAGCTTATCGAGAACAACATGGCCGTTTGCAGTAAATTCGTAGATATCAGGAAAAGAATCTGCTCGGATTTTGTCGACAAAGAATTTGACATCTGCTCCAGCAACAAATGCCTTCCCTGCTCCCTCGAGGGCAATTGTTGTGACACTCGAATCTGAATTTAAATCATCTAGTACAGCACCAAGTTGCCCAACAACAGTTTCATTGAGAGCATTCATGGCTTCTGGGCGATTCAAACGAACAGTTGCAACCCCCCCTCTTTGGACAACATCGATAAAATTGAAATCCCATCCGTACCCAGTTTCTGCCTTTATCGCAAAAAAATCAGGGAGAGTAAAGTTCGCAAGGTTAGCATATGATTTAGCCATCCTGTATGCTTCTGAGATGCCAATTGAGTTCATGATTTCAAATGGTCCATTCATCCACCTCAAACCAACTTTCGCTCCACGATCAACATCTTCCATTGAACAAATTTCTTCGGAGACGATTTGTGCACTTACTGCAAAAACTTGGCCCAGTAACCTTTCACTAATTGTGGTTGCAGCATCAACTGAGCAATTTTCATCATCACCGATATCCCACATGGCGCCTGCTCCAACCAAATCTTGTAGGCTCTTTGCACCGGTATATCGTGGTGTATTCAATTGCTCTGCAAGGTAATTCGTTGCATGAAGAGCAATCGGTGGCCCTGTTAAATTCATCAACGCAAAAGGGCCCATTCCAATGTCGAATGCTTTGCATGCGACAGCATCAATTTGTGCAGTGCTCGCAATTCCTTCTTCTAGGAGTAAACAAGCTTCATTCAACCAAGGGACAAAGAATCGGTTTACTACAAACCCAGGCCTATCTTTGCACACAATTACAACTTTCCCTAACATCTTGCAATATTGTTCAACCCTAGCAACTGTTTCTGGAGAAGACAGTTCAGAAGGAATAACTTCGACGAGTCTATTTTTTGCTGGGTGGTAAAAAAAGTGTAACCCTACAAATCGGTCAGGACGTGCTGTTGCTTCAGCCAATGCGTTTACTGAGAGAGATGATGTATTGGATGCCAGAATTGTGTTTTCTCCACAGGCACTATCGAGAGTGTTGAAGACAGCAGATTTGATGTCAAAGTCCTCAAAAACGGCTTCAATAACAAGATCAGTATCTCTTGAAACATTTTCAACACCGACTACACTAGTAACTCTTTTTTTGATACCTTCAACTTGTTCAGGAGAAAATATTCGACGTTCAACGGCTTCTGCAAGAAAATTTGAAATTGTTTCTTGGCCACGATTTACCCATTGCTCTTCTCTATCGACCATTTGAACGTCGAATAGCTCTTGAGCAGATTTTTGAGCAATACCAGATCCCATATTGCCTGCTCCAATAATGGCGATAGTTTCGATAGGTTGCATATTCAACGGGGATAGAGTGACCTCCATGAATGCACCGATGTAGTCAACAGCCCTTTAGGGCTGAAAGATATTGATTCAGGCATTAAATTATACAACTTGACTGACCAGCCACGTTTCATGCCATCTGTTGAAGACTTCAATGCTCTCATGGTGGCCTACCAAGAAGTGTTGGAAGAACCTGACACAAAGATATCAGAGATTCGACCACTTGTGGATGAACAAATCGGGCAAATGATCAGTTTGTTTCCGAGTGCTACTCAAAATCAAATCCGGGCGAATTTGAATGCCAGACTGGATGCACTTGAGGCCGATGCAATTGCGAAGGCAGAGAAAATAGTAGAGAAGATGCCTTCGGTAATGACACCTATGCTGTTCGTCGAGCCTGAAAGCCCGGAAGTAGGCACTCGATTCTCCGTTGGCTTTTCAGGAAGTTCCGGTGACAATCACGCTTGGATTGGAATCTATTCTCCTGGTGCCCCTCATGAGATGGCTGAGCATGGGAGTAGCTGGCTATACGTCAGCGGAACCCAACAACCCGGCGAGGGAAAAACTGCAGGTTCAGTGACCTTTGTAGGTGAGCAATATGTTGCAGGGGATTATGAAGCCCGCTTATTCCGTAGCAATGGGCATGAATTGATGGCGTCGGTGTCGTTTACGATTTCATCAGAGCCCGTGCCAGAACCAGAGCCAGAACCAGAGCCAGAACCGGAACCGGAACCGGAACCAGAAACGGAACCAGAACCGGAACCAGAACCAGATCCTGAGCCCTCGCCTGAAATGGAAGCAACTGGCGGGTTAATCAATCGAGTTGTCGAACACTTGGATACATTGAAACTATTTGGAGAAAAGCGTCGATACGTAGAGAAACTTTCCAATGAAGTTTTCGACTTCGATTTAAAGATTGAAAAAATAGAGAAAACAATCGGCATTGGACTGAGCGATGAATTTAGAGGTGGAGAGACCTACATTGGTCAGGTTGATGGGGTTGATGTTGGTGTTCGAATGCCAAATACTGTACAATTGTCGGCTGGAGACGAGGTTTTCGTTGAAGCCAAGTTGCTAGAATACCGCTCAGTTGTCAAACGATTTGAATTTGAACATCTATGATTTGTCAAATTAATGCACCAACTGGCATTATAGTCACCCTTTGCCTCGGAAAAATATGCGAGTACGTGTAATTGTACTGAGTTTCTTATTGTTGGCCGTTTCAGGAGCCAATCTTGTGGATGCCAATTCAAGTGGAAAGTACCAGAGTGCATCAGGTTGTAGTTGCCATTATGGTGGAAGCGCAACGGTTTCTATGTCTGGTCAACCAGCAACATACACAGCTGGACAAACATACACGCTTTCAATATCAGTTAGTGGTGGCGTTTCAGGTAGT
>JASLKH010000045.1 GCA_030747675.1 Candidatus Thalassarchaeaceae archaeon
ACCCAACAGTTCACGGTACCACTCCCACGTTCCGTTTGCTGCCAATTTTGCGACAAATGCGGACTTGACCGGGGATGATGATGTGCCAGAGACCGGCATTGAAAGATTGTCTCCAAATTGGATTTGGCCTACCTTGTTGGACGATGTTGTTGAAGCGACATACACGTCCCCGGCTGGAGAAACTGCAATTCCGAACAATGGTGCACTGACATCTTGATCGCTAGGAGTCACCCTTTCCATCCAAATACAATTCAACGAAGAATCAAATTTTGCAATAAAGCCAAACAACACATTTCCAGGGTTATTTCCAGTCGATACTGCAATTGTCGTCAAAGAACAATTAGATGTCGGCAAGAATTCAAAATAGTGGTTTTCACCCACTCTGAACGACCCTGAAATGTACACATTTCCTTGTGAATCGGTGGCCAAACCACTAGGTTCGACATCTATGGGCGAATCAGTGCTTATTGATTCCTGATCATTGGTTACGACAGAAAGAACGGTCCCATTGGAATCATACATTGCAATGAAAATTCCTGTGGTGCCACACCAGCGGTTTGACTGAGGTATGGGGTTTCCTCCATTGCTTGCATTGACGATATGGAGGTAACTTCTGCATTCACCTGAAACGACTACATTTCCATTTGGGGCAACCATAATTTCTTTGCCAATTGAGTATTGTTGACCACTAGTAGCCCCAGGGCTCAACCAAAGCCAATCCCCACTAGAGCTGATTTTCGCAACATACATACACTCCACTTGGCAGGTATTTGTCTGAAATGTACCAAATTGAACGCTACCATAACTACTTCCCGTGATGTAAGCATCACCATTTGAATCAACAGCAATCGAATTGACCTGCGCAATATTACCTGAAGCGGGTCCATGTGCTGTTGATATCCAAAGCCATATTCCATTTGAGTTCATCTTTGCAACAAAAACGGTTGGGACAGGATTTGAGTCGATTTGTGATGTGTTTGCACCTCCGAAATACTGCCCATGAGAATTCCCAGGTCGGAGGGTCCCTGTAATTAGAGCATCACCATTATGGTCGACTGCAACACCAAATGCACCATCTGTACCTATCGTACCTCCCCAATTCGATGCAAGCCACCCCTTGGAAATTATGCCACTACCTTGATTTGAGCGTTCAGAAGAAAACATGCTTGGATATGACATTTCAAGGGTCTCAATCTGCATATCACTCAAGCCAGAGGCCTCGTCTTCAGGCAAAGGTGTTGGTTGCACTATCGATGCATAGGACATCAGCAGCAGAGCACAGATTGTCACCGAGAGTGTTCGGCCCATGCCTTTGGTATGGGGGTGAAGAAATTAACCGATTCGGGTGCGAATCCCGCTTAATGTTCCAATTCGGCGTCGGGAGTCCCTTCATCGAACAAGGAGTCCCACGCAGGTTCTGCAATCTCTTTCTCTGAGCCAGAAGGTAAGGCGTCTGAAGCCATCTCTTGCTCAACAATAAGGGTGTGATCATCAGTAATAGGGAGCTTTTCAGCATCTAATGCATCATCTAACTCTGCCCTGAGCCTCTCTAGGCGGATGCCCTGATGGGCACCAATTAGGCGTAGCATTAGTGCATATTCTGAACGTACAGCAATTTCCTCTAACTCTTCCTTAGATCTGGCTGCATTCAATTCTCTCTCGAAACTCGCTGCACGAGTATTTCGTGTTATGAATCCAAAGCTGAGCCATATGAAAAGTGGAACTCCAGCAAAAATCCCGATTAAATCCCAAGCACCTAGTCCAATCCCAGTCCCGGGAATCAATACCTCGAAGCTCGAGACTGGCTTCTCACCAGGGTCTTTTGGATTAGTTCCTTCTCTAATCTCATCAATATCAGTCCAACCATCATTGTCGTCATCAGTGTCAGCATTGTCCCCAACTCCATCCTCATCAAAGTCATAGCACTCCTTGTAATCTAAAGGAAAAATATCATCTCCATCCAAACAACCATCATTGTCATGGTCACCAGGACTCGCTAGTTTGGGCAATATGTCTATGTTGTCATTGTAGCCATCATTGTCATAATCGAAGAGAGAAGGATCTGGATTATTTCCGCTTTGATTGTCACCTAAACCATCGCCGTCTTGATCCAACCATTGCGTTGCATCATTAGGAAAAAGGTCGGGCAAACGTCCAGCTAAACTGTCACCATATCCATCACCATCTTCATCCACCTGCTGAGTTGGGTCGAAAGGAAAAGAATCTGCGTTGTTTCCTAACCCATCTCCGTCTGAGTCCAGCCATTCACTTGCATCATTTGGAAATGCATCTGGTTGGAATCCTACTGACTCATCTCCATATCCATCTCCATCCGTGTCATTCCACTGACTAGCATCATTGACAAAGTCATCATCTTCATCTGCATAACCATCACGATCGCTGTCAGCCCAGCGCGCAGGGTCATTTGGAAACCAATCACCTTCTATCCCGTAGGGGTTGTCCCCGTATCCATCTCCATCATTGTCTTCCCACTGTGTTCCATCACTTGGAAATGAATCTGGATTCAAACCTGTTTCATTATCGCCATACCCATCACCGTCACGATCAGCCCATTGAGTAGGATCTGAATCGAAAGGCTCACCTTCATCAGACCATCCATCTCCGTCTGAATCTACGCAACCAAAAACATCTGTAGTAGAATTTCCAGGTATATTTAGACACCCATCTCCAACATTTCCGTATGGGTTGTCTCCGTATCCATCTCCATCTGAATCAGTTTGTTGCGTTGCATCAGTAGGATACACATCTGCATTATCTCCAATGCCATCTCCGTCAAGGTCATTCCATTCAGTAGAATCTAACGGAAATGGGTCTCGAATATCAGGTCGCCCATCTCCATCCCCATCAGGGCAACCAGTTTCAAACTCGTAGGTCGAATTTCCTGCCTCACGGGGACAAAGGTCGAGATAATCATCGACACCATCAGCATCGTCATCAAGGTCTTCCAATGCATCCATACAGCCATCTGAATCAATGTCTGTGACAGAATCAGATATCCAACCAGTCATGCCGCTTGCACAACTGTCATTCACATCTAGTACAGCATCATTGTCATCATCATCATCTTCATCAGAATCACGGCACCCATCACTGTCATGGTCGAACTGCCTAACCGAAAAAAAACCTGAAGCAGAATACTGGCAAGAATCATAGAGATCCAATATGTAATCATCATCATCATCTTCATCGATAATATCAGGTATTGTGTCCCCATCATAATCAACGGAAAGTTTAGTCAAAAAAGTATCGTAATGTCCACGATTTGGAATAGAAAACGAGCCAAAATTAACCAAATTATTGTATTCTCCGGTGACATATAAGTTACCGATACTATCAATGGTAAGACCATTACCTCGATCAGAACCTTGACTACCACCAGCAAGCGCCCATTGTGCTGAACCATTAGTATCTAATTTGTACACAAAAACGTCGAGACCACCACCGGCAGGGCCGAGGACGATATTGTCAAAACTGACAGGCCCGGAATTATAGTCACCGGTTACATACGGATTACCATTCAAATCAACAGTAATTGCTACAGCATTTGTTGAACACGAACAATCCACTTGTTTTGCCCACAACCAC
Source organism: Candidatus Thalassarchaeaceae archaeon (assembly GCA_030747675.1). Classification (GTDB taxonomy): domain Archaea; phylum Thermoplasmatota; class Poseidoniia; order Poseidoniales; family Thalassarchaeaceae; genus MGIIb-P. The sequence goes on from JASLKH010000045.1 coordinate 3,607, forward strand.
TCTCCAGTGGTGCTTAATTTCGCTACAAACCCGTTTTGAGTCCCTCCAGTCGAGAGAGTAGACGTTGAACTAACGCTCCAAGTGCTGTAGAAATAGCCTGCGACAAAAATATCCCCATTTTGAGACATAGATATTGAATTCGCGACTTCGTTGCTAGTCGTATTTTCCGAAATAGTCAACCACAACCAGTTGCCATCGTTATCCAATTTAGCAACTAAGGCATTCCTTCCTGAATCAGGCGTAAATGATTGGGATACACCTCCAATTGAAATCGAAAGTGTGGAAACGATATCACCAACAATATACAAATTCCCGCTAGAGTCAATCGCAACATCATTGACCTTAGCTCCAAAATATTTTGTCCACTGAATAACTCCATCAGTGCTGATTTTAGAAATAAATCCTTGGCCAGAACCGTCTTGTTTATTACTTGAAACAAAGATATTTCCGTTGAAATCAATTTCAATATTTGCCGGGTTTTCGGACCCGGATGTGTGGCCACTAGTAGTTATTTGTGTGGCCCATAACCACGTGCCATTGTAATCTAACTTGGCGGCAAATGCGCAGATACAAGTAATACTTGCTTGGATGGTTATGTTGTCAAAATCTATCACATTGTAGAAATTTCCAGTAACATATACATTCTCACCAACATCGACAGAGATACCTGTACCCAGATGCCCTGCGTGTCCAAATGTTCCACTGTTCCCTGCAGATGCAGCCCAAAGGCATGTACCATTAGGGTCAAATTTAGCGACAAAAACCCACTGAACTCCATTTGTATTACTTGAAACCGAGCAAGAACCAAATGAAATCGTCTCTCGGAAAGTACCTGTAATGAATATGTTACCATTTGATGAAATAGTGACGTCCCAACCTTGATCTTCGGCACTGGAACCACCCGACTCAGCCCACTCCCAACCCAACATTTGCCAGGTTGGAATATTGGTGCTGTTTGCGCCTACGAAGTCGGAAGTTTCACTTTTCTGAAGTTGAGAATAATCAATGGTATTTCCTGCGGACATAAGTAGTAGAATCAGAATTTGATACGCAATCAATCTCCGGCAGAGCATGGTTTGGCATAGCGGTTCATGAATTAACTAATTCGGACGATAAATCCGAATTAAATCACCTTAGTTGCCATGAAGCCCAAGACTTTGGAGTTTCTCGAACATGCATGGCCACAAGCCGCAATTGATTTCCATATGTGCTTTGAATATGGGGGTCGACCTGTTCAAAGGCCCATTTGGCAAGGTTCTCGGCTGTTGGAATAAAGTCCACAACCACCGTTCGATGATTAGGGCCCATAACATCCAATGCTGTTCGCGCATTTTCATCTCCTGAATAAACGACAAATGCATGATCAACCACATCATGGACATGTTCTTTGAGAATGGCAGAAACATCACTGAAATCGATTAACATGCCTTCATCAGACACACCTTCAACATCGACCACATCGCCCTCAATCTCAGCCTCCCATCGGTAGCGGTGCCCGTGTAGATGGCAGCACTTGCTCTTGTGGTTGGGTACTCTATGCCCCGTATCAGTTTCAATCCAGCGTCGTATTCTTGTGGTCATATTCTCATCTCCTGTTCAACTTTTAGCGCATTGGCAAGCACAGATTCCCATGATTCAACATATCTCACAGGGTCCTTGCGACCAATTGCATGAAAAGCCAAAATCCGCTCTACATCCGCTCCACTGCGGCCCGATGAACGTCCTTCCGAATCTGGATTGTAGGATGTGTTCGTATTGGCAAATACTGTATTGAAATCAAGATTGAGTGTGGACAGTGCATCCTCAGCATCTCGTAGAATACCCTCCTTGTCTCCGTGAATATATGGAAGGTGAAAAGAGACTTTTTCACTATCCCAATTACCAACCTCAAATGCGTGTGAAATCGCTTCATAGAATTCGGGTCTACAATCTGGATAGATGGCATGGTCACCACTGTGAACTCCTAGTGCAATCACAACATTAGTCTCTTCACGTAGCGCGACTGAAAGAGCATATCCATAGAGGATTGATGCAAATATGGCATTACGATTCGGCACTACTGTCTGTTTCATCTGTTCCTCTTCATAATGCCCTTCAGGTACATCGTAACCATCTGTAGTGAGGGCCGAATGGAAAATACCCATGGCTGAACTGAGGTCTGCAATCCTGTGTTCAACTTCAATTCCGTTTGATGCCAAGTAAGCAATATTCGCCTTTGCACGTTCCAACTCAATACTGTGCTTTTGACCATAATTGTAGGACAAGCAACTGACAGTGTAACCATCCGCAAGCAGTCGCATCAATAGCCCTGTGCTGTCCATACCACCTGAAAGCGCCATCACTGCCCGCATCAGAGCACCCCCATCCATTTATGCGTCTGTAAGCTCAATCTCCAACCAGGACTTTCTTTGACAATCTTTTCAGTGATCTGAAACGACTTACCATTTTCTTCAACGGAGTTAGAATCAATGTAGCACGGTTGGATGAAGTGATGATCGAATCCTTTTTTCAGGTCATCATACATGTCTAAATCTTGACCACAGTAAACAACTTTCAATTCATTTCCATTGCGTTGCTTGATTGACGCTTTGGGATACAACTGATCCTTTGGCGAGACACAAATCCAATCGATAATGGGGTCAACTAAAATTGTCCCATTGGTCTCAATTGAAAGATTAATATCATGTTTTTTGAGTTCTCCTCCAATGGTTTCCAAATCTTGCATCGCTGGCTCACCACCTGTGAAAATCACACGATCACAATTGTAGGAAAGGACTTCTTTAACAATAGAATCTAATGTTCTTTCTTCATATGTTAAGAAGTCAGTATCACACCATTCACAGCGTAGGTTACAATTACCAAATCGAATGAAAATGTGGGGTATTCCTGAATGAAAGCCTTCGCCCTGAACTGAATGAAAAATCTCGACAACAGGGTACATCTGGGACATATAATCATCTCAAAGTGGATTCGTTCGAATGAGTTGCATTAGTTCAGAACGAGCCTCTGCCTTGTCGAAGAATACTCCACGCATTGCTGAAGTCGTCATAATTGCGTTTTGTTTCTTTACTCCACGGCATTGCATACATCCATGCGATGCTTCGATAATAACAGCGCATCCAAGTGGTTGTAAATGTTCTTCCAAGTCATCTGCAACATTTTTCGTAATTCGTTCTTGATTCTGCAATCTGTGGGAATGCAACTCGACAATTCGTGCTAATTTACTGATACCAACAATCCTTTCAGTAGGGATGTATGCAACATGTGCACGTCCCCTAAATGGTTGCAAGTGATGCTCACAGGTACTGTGGAACTCAACATCTCTGAGTAGTACAATACCATCATAACCTTCTCCATTGAATGTAGATTCAAGGACTTCAGCAGACGATTGGTGATATCCAGCGAATATTTCATCCCATGACTTAATGACACGTTTTGGAGTATCTACAAGCCCTTCTCTTCCAGTATCTTCGCCTAAATAATCGAGTAAAGTTCGCACGGCACTTTCTGCTTCATCTTTACTAACCATTTATTCACCACCAATGCGTCCATGACGGGCATCAATCATGTCCAGTTGATCGAGCATTTTCCGGCAAGCAGTCCTGATTGCATCAGCTACGCTGACAAACTTTCCACCGTCACCAACATGGTGCTTGAGGTCGTCCAGTAATTCCTGTGGTATATCCAAACTTACTTTGGGCATAATTCTGGGCCAATCTACACAGTTATCAATATTACTCCAGTAATACTGGGGTATTACGAAAGGGATTCAACAAGATCTTCGCGGTTGAATTGCTTAGAAGCCCACAAAATAGCCCCTATGGCATAAATTAGCGATGAGGAGAGCCATAAAGCAACGTGCAAGGGGTCATGGAATCCCATGAGTGATTCACGCATTGCCAAAGTTACATTGAATATTGGCAGTAAGAACCACCAGAACTCAATGCCCTCAAGGTTGACAAATTGTGCAAACATGGTTGGTCCAATGAAGACCAATATCATTGGTCCAAGAATACTACCGGCCTCTTTCACGCTGTGAGCTCGTACAGCTATTGCTAGTTCAACAGCGACGACGAAAATTGCGAAGAGTAGAACGCTAAGGAGTAGTAGTATTGCACTTGTCAGAGAAATAGTTGGCGCCCCAAGAACATCTCCCGCAAGGAAGGCAATTGCGAACAAAAGACCCGCCATATTTGCAAGAACACTAGTGCTAGCAACAACTGCTACAGCAAGCCATTTCCCAAATAGCAAATCAGCTCTTGCAACAGGTGTGCAGAGCAGAGCTTCCATTGTCCCCCTTTCTCTTTCACCAGCAGTAAGATCGATGGAAGGCTGTATTGCTGCTGAAGCAGTCCAAAGTGCAATGACTAGTGGTATGAACATTGCAAGGCCCATAGCGGTCTGTTCACCCTTGCTAGCAAGGTTTGCATCATCTTGATCTCCATCCCAGTGTATGGGGTCGAAGACTTCACCATAGGTTAGATTCTGTTCATCGAGAGTATTGTTGATTACATATTGTTCCCATGTTAGGATACCATCCAAGGTGCGACCTCGAGCTTCTCTAGATAACTCGCTAGTTGAATCCATTAGAATAGCATAATCATACGATATGGAGGCATTAGTATCTGTTTCTCTCAACCGTAATATGCAATACAAATCCCCATCTTCAATACCACTTTGTAACCGGTCAACATCGTCCCCTGGTATCGAAAGTGTGCCATTGACAACCAAGGGTACTGCTGTGATAACCAAATTCCGATCAGACAATAGTTGATTCAATTGAGCAGGAATCTCTCCGTCTAATTGAATTTCGATAGCCAATTCATGCTCTGCTAATTCAGCGGCTTCTCCTTGTAAAAACAAGGGTAGAGCGATAAATATCACAGGGAATATCATGATTGGAACAAGGACCATTGCCAGCACGGTTCTCCAATCTCTGACAAAATCAACAAGCTCTTTCTTGCATACTTCAGCGACACGTGAGACTCTAAGTCCAAATTCACTCATTTGAATCACCCTTCCGTGTGAACATCTTACGCCATGCCTTTTCCATCCTTCCTTCAGTCTCAGTTTCATTCGAGCGCGATTCATCTTGTGTTAGTGAAACATATGCATCTTCTAGAGAATCAGTGCTAGTGGATTCCATTAGAGATTTTGGGGTCCCATTCGCCCGAATAGTACCATTGTGGATAATTACAATTCGATCACATACCTGCTGTGCCTCAGCAAGGTGGTGAGTGCTGTAAATTACAGTGCCACCTTCGTCCCCTAATTTCCTGACAAGTTTGCGAACCATTCTGGCACTAGTCACATCTAGTCCACCAGTGGGTTCGTCTAGGAGGAGAATTGGAGGGCCGTGCGCCAATGCCCTAATGAGGGCCGTTTTTTGGCGCATACCACGACTGAAACCTCTTGTTGCACGATGTAAATCATCGTCAAAATTCAGAAGTTTTGCGAACCTTAGAGCCCGCGCCCATGAGTTGTCATCATCAACGCCATTCAATCGACTGTGATAGCGAATATTTTCCCAAGCAGTCAATCTTGAATATAATCCTGTAGACTCTGGAACAACACCAATTTCGCCACGCATTTTGTGCACATCCACTTCTTTTTGGGATATGGATCCAAAAACGCGCCCATCACTTGGATGATATAATCCGCATAATAGGCGCAAAAGAGTTGTTTTACCAGCTCCATTCCCACCAACAAGACCGACAACTTCCCCGGAATAAAACTCTACACTAACATTGTCTAATGCAACGACATCCTTGAAATTCTTCGTAACATTAGCAACAGTTAGCAAAGAATCTGACATACAATCACTTCCGACGTTTTTCTACGGTTGAATCTAAATCAGGATATACAATTGAGAGTTTATCTCCTCTTGCGAGGATACCACGGAGGTGCTCTTGCGACTCCTGACGTGTAATGCCGTGATCGATGAGGTTTGCAAGCATCGACAGGCCGCCTTGAATTGCTCCAGCATCGAGATACGCATCATTAGAAATTACACCTTCAATTCTCAAAGACTCGAGCGTAGATTCGATGAATAGTATCTCTTCTCGTAATGTTATGGAATTGACATGCGGTAAGGCAATGAGGCGCTCAATGCATGTCCGCATGAACCTGCCTCAGCACATACGTTATCACTCTTTTCTGAACTCCAATAGTTCAACTAATACGCCACCAGTGCTCTTTGGATGGACAAAAGTGACCCGAGAACCTCCTGCACCAATTGAGGGTTCTGGTTGTGTAAACACTACATTATTAGCCAGCAACTCAACAATCAATGAGTCGAGATCATCGACTTCAAATGCAATCTGTTGAACTCCTTGCCCCCTCTTAGTTAAGAATCGTCCAACAGGAGTATCTTCACCTAATGACTCCAATAATTCAATTCTGACAGGATTCCCTGAAGCGGTTGCAGAGAAAAAGCGTATATTGACACCTTGCTCTAGATTTACTTCATCCTCTTCAGATTGTAGAAGTCCCAGTAAACGCCAAAACTTTCCTGAAGATTCTAAATCATTAACAGCAATTCCAATATGGTCTAAACGTATTTTCATATTATCACTCAAAAACCACTTGGGGCATTCCATGTGCCAAATACATCCTTCATTGAATTCATAATCTCTCCAACAGTGCAATTCGCTTTTACCGCTGCAAGAATTAATGGGAAAAGGTTCTGATCACTGGCTGCTGCCTCCCTAATTCTATCCAGGCAAGATGTTGCCATGTCTGAATCTCTACTGTCACGTAAATCTGACAATTGCTTACCCTGCTCGTCATGTATCGCAGGATTGAGGGCTTGAGGAGTAGTTGTCACAGAATCGTCCATCTCAGCATAGTTTACGCCGACGATTTGACGCTCTAATGATTCAATATCCTGCATTTGCTTCCATGCAGACTCGTGTATCCGCCGTTGTTGGAAGCCTGTTTTCAGAGCTTCTAATGAGCCGCCCATCGCATCAATTTCACAGATTAAATCACGAGCATCGGAGGCAATAGTTTCAGTTAGTTTTTCCACGTAGTATGATCCAGCAAGCGGATCAACAACATCAGATAAACCAGTTTCTGAAGCAAGAATTTGTTGTGTTCTCAATGCAATGGTGACACTTTTTTCGGTCGGCAATCCGATGGCCTCATCAAATGAATTTGTGTGCAATGATTGCGTGCCACCAAGAACTGCAGACATTGCCTGATACGAAACCCGTGCAATATTATTCAGGGGTTGTTGAGCTGTTAGAGTCACACCTGCGGTTTGTGTATGGAATCTCAGCATTGCTGATTTTGGGTTTGTGGGATTATACCTCTCAGTTACCAAATCATACCACAATTTTCTTGCAGCACGGAACTTCGATATTTCCTCGAAAAAGTCATTATGACATCCAAAGAAAAAGGAAAGTCTCGGTGCGAAGTCGTCAATATTGAGGCCAGTTTTGAGAGCCGAATCGACATACTCAAGGGCATTGGAAAGTGTAAATGCTACCTCTTCTACAGCAGTAGATCCGGCTTCTCTCATGTGATAACCTGAGATACTAACTGTATTCCACATTGGAATATTTTCATTACAATATTGGATTAGATCAGTTGTTAATCGCATACTTGGTTCAGGAGGGAATACATGCGTACCTCTGGCAATATATTCTTTCAGAATATCATTTTGCACAGTTCCTCGCAATTTTGAGCAGGGCACTCCTTGTTCTTCAGCAACAGCAACATAGAGTGCAAGCAAAATTATTGCGGGGCTATTGATTGTCATTGAAGTGGAGACTTTGTCCAATGGAATTCCATTAAGGAGATTACGCATATCAACTATTGAATCGATTGCCACTCCAACACGACCGACTTCTCCGTAACTAAGTTGATCATCACTATCCATTCCCAATTGAGTTGGTAAATCAAATGCTATTGATAATCCGCTTTGACCATTATCCAATAATGAATGAAATCGCAAATTAGTATCTTTTGCACTGCTAAAACCAGCGTACTGCCGCATCGTCCACAAACGACTTCTATACATCGTTTCATGAACACCTCGCGTGTATGGAGGTGCTCCTGGGTGGCCTGGTTCAGCAGGCATCGATTCTTTAAGAGGTACATCTGGTATTGGTATACCACCAAGAGTTTCGAAGGAATCCTTGCGTGACTTCATCAACTCACCTCTGAATGCTACGAGTGCACACGCTCCTTCAAGCGTTCCGCCCTACAGTTTCCAAAAGACATTGTTTGTTGCGATACACGGTCAGCAACCGCAGTCGTCGCCACAATCATCCTTCTCTTCATGTTCGTGATGATGATGGTGGCCTCCGGGACCATGAGCATGCCCATGCTGGGTTTCTTCCTCAGTAGCAGCACGAATCTCCATGACTTCAACATCGAATGCAAGGCTCTTTCCTGCCATGGGGTGGTTGAAATCACATTTGACATTATCATTAGTGACTGCGACTATGCGAAAAGGTCCGATATCAGACATCAACATCATGCCAAGCTCTAAATCAACATCATCGGGAAATTGATCTCTCGGCATTTCAACAACTTTGCTCTCTTCAATGTCTCCGTATGCATCAGCCGGTTCCAAAGTAAATTGTCTAGATTCTCCGACTTTTGCACCCATCATTGCGTTTTCAAAACCAGGAATCATATTTGCATGACCAACGAGGAATGCTAGAGGCTCACCGTCTCGACTAGAGTCGAAGACTTCACCCGAATCTGGGTGTGTTCCTGTATAATGCACGCTTGCTACTGTATCTTTTTCTATTGTTGTCATTTCTTCACCTTCTTGTTGTTAAACTATCAATTAAATTGATGATCCGATCTCCACACTTTTGCGAAATAATACCTGCCTCAATCTTGCCTACAATGAAATCCTTCGCTTCATTGACACCTTGACGTTCACCTTTGGCCCATGCTTGCCCTAGGACATTCGAACGATGCTCATCTTCGACTTTCTCTTCATCGAGAATCTTCCGTACATCGTACTTGAATTCCTGATATTTTCCACGATGGAGCTTCCTCACTTTCTTGGAAGGACTCTGAGGACGGTTGCGCTTTCCAGGGCGTCCAGTTGGGCGCTTTTGTTGCTTCTGTGCAGGCTTTTTCTTGAATGGATTAGTTGGTTCAGTCTTCTTTGGTGGACGTGTGTCACCTGAAGTGGATGGTGTGGTACTACTGACCCTTGAAACAGTTTCCTTGATCAACGATTTAGCCTTCAAATCTGATTTTTTTGAAAGGGGAGAATCATCCTTAACAGACTGCTTTCGAAGGCCAACGCCCTTACCTGCTGATGCAGGGCCGCGAGAGGATGGACTGTGGGGCTTAGGTGCTGTTTTAGGCGTTATTTTAGCACCACCACCAGGTGGTGGTGGAGGTGAATTTGAACCGCGGCTGGGGGGAGCAGGAGCAGAATCTCGACGCTTGACAACCCGCTTCTTACTGGGGTTATTATCGGGTCGACTAGACTTCTTGAATGGGTTTGATGGTTCATCCCTACGTGCCAAGTCAATCGTGCCTCAACAATGGCTGATGCCGCCCCATCATAAGGGTTCGTTATGACTAAACTTCTAATTCCAAACAATATCAGTTTCATCAGTACGCAAATCTTGTCGGATGGCAGAATCGGTAATCTTCGTTGGCTCACCCCACAATAATTGCAACCGACCAAGCGTAGCAATCATACTTCCATTGTCAATACACAGAGATTTTTCAGGGACATGGGAAGTAGCACCTCGCGATTCTGCCATTAGATCGCACATTTCTCTGATGCGTGAATTACAGGCTACACCTCCGCCTAACAGCAATTCGGTTTTACCAGAATGGGCCATTGCACGCTCTGCAACTTCAACACACGCTGCAAATGCATGTTCCTGGAGTGACCAACAGACTGCTTCTAGCGGTTTACCTTTCTCAATAAGATTTAGAGCGGCATTCAGAATCCCGGAGAATGCCAAATCCATACCTTGGACGGCATACGGCAATTCCAGTCCATCCAAAGATGGTTTTGGGTTTTTTTCCAACCACTTAAGTGCCAACTCTTCGACTCGTGGACCACCAGGAAAAGGAATTCCTTGCGTACGTGCGAATTTATCGAGCATATTTCCAATACCGATATCCAATGTTTCACCCAGTACACGATATCTTCCATCCAATCGAGCAATAATTTGAGTATTGCCGCCACTAACATACAGTAGAACCGGGTCATCACAATTACAACGTTCTCGCCCTACTTCTATGTGTGCAACACAATGATTCACTCCAATCAATGGAACATCCAGTTTGATTGATAGAGCCCTAGCAACACTTGCACCAACTCTCAAGCAAGGTCCAAGACCTGGGCCCTGAGAAAATGAAATGGCAACAACATCACTGATATCAAAAACCTCCTCAGCAAGTAGATCAGATAGCAATCGACTTGCAGCTTGAGAGTGATGGTCCGCTGCTTCCCTTGGATGAATTCCTCCTTCTACAGGCCTTACAAAGGCAGATTTTGATTGACCAGGGGCTCCCAATCCATCTACCCATCCAAACGAGAACGTATGTGCCGTTGACTCAATTCCAATGATTATCCCTCCGGCATCTCGACTGAGATTAGCCTTGCAAGATGGTGTAAATGAACCAGCGACCACGCATTGCGGACTGTACGTACCCTTTCAAGCCTGATGTCACTCGGCAGTCTATGCGCACTGTGCTGTTAGATGCGGGCCCCGTCGCGCATTTGGCCACAGGTGATTGTAGCAAACCACTTACAGGCTCTATGATGAGCAGCGACTCATTAGTTGACAGTAGCAATCTAGGGTTCGTGATTGAGAATGGTATTTTTACCAAAATCGCCCAGACGGAAGAAATTGAATCCGAGTATGGTCGGAAGGATTCTATCTCACTACATGGTAGAGCAATTGTACCCGGTTTGATAGATGCTCACACCCACTTGCTATGGGGTGGTGACCGTTCTGATGAAATGAGATTGAGGCAGCAAGGTAAATCGTACCAAGACATTGCACAATTGGGTGGCGGAATCAATTACACTGTCGAAGAAACAAGGAATTTATCTGTCAATGATTTATTCAAGAAGGGTAAATCACGTTTAAGCTATTCACTTAGAAATGGGACTACTGCCCTAGAAACAAAATCAGGTTATGGCTTGGATACAGAATCTGAGCTTAAATTGCTAGAAGTAGCTAATCAGTTGAAGTCTGATTCAGACATGGACCTTTCATTAACATGGCTAGGAGCCCACAATGCCCCACCAGAGATAGATATCAATACCTACGTCGATCAAATTCTATCAGAGCAGTTGCCTGCTGTAATTGAGCAAGGCATAGCCAAGTCAGCAGATGTATTCTGTGAAGAAGGCTGGTTCACTCTCGAACATACAGAACGCATTTGCAAAGAAGCGATTTCTAAGAATATGGAAATTCGCTTGCATGTCGACGAATTTTCAGATGGAGATGGACTCGCCCTTGCTGCAGAACTTGGAGCAAAAACTGCTGACCATGCACTGCACTCATCTGATCAAAACCGCGAGTATGCAAATAAAGCTGGAACTATGCAAGGCTTTCTCCCTGGTACACCTTATGTCCATGGTTCGAATTTCTGGCCACCCATTCAAGATTGCATAGACAATGACTACGCTTGGTCGCTTGCATCAGACTTCAACCCTAATTGCCAATCTTTGTCATTACCTATGGTTGGTTCAATTGTGACACATCGGATGAATATCGATCCCCTCGCAGCATTAGTTGCAGTTACGAGAAATCCTGCTTCGGCCTTGATCAGAGATGATGGGCTTGCTCATGGAGTGATTGCAGAAGGTGCTTCAGCGAATTTGAATATTTTGCGGGGAACCAAAATTGAAGGGTGGTGTCAGACGCCTGGAGATTCTCCATTTGGTACCACAATCTGTAATGGTAAATTCTACAATCATGAATAAATAATAAAACTATTCTGATTTGTATATAATTTTAAACTTAACCAATTAAACTTTAACGTTTTTTCAATATAGGCATTGAGATGAGATGATCAGATTTTCAGAAATACGGTATCTTATTCCTGGAATGCTGATATCTCAAATGCCATCAGTGCTGATAATCTATGTTATCCGCCATTATACATTATCTACAAATTTAATACACTTACAACCAGGCTCTCAGTACAACGTTTGGAATACCTAATATGCAGAAAATTGAATATTTGTACCTCTTAGGGGGGGTTCGAAGGGTCAAAAATTGAAATTTCTGTTGGTGGGCCCGGCCAGAATTGAACTGGCGATCTTCGCCATGTCAAGGCGACGTCATAACCCCTAGACCACGGGCCCTTGCTTTGTCGACAAACGATGTGTATATGGATGATTCGATATCCAAAAGACAATTCAGCCAATGATTTTGGAAATCTTACCAGTGCATCCTTCTTGAGAACAAGTTCCACCTACACGTTTACGCCCATTTCCCATAGTAAAAAGCTCAGGACTAGAAATAGGTCCGTATGTTTTGCATTTTAGGCAGAATCCTTCGTAAGCAGTCATGTCAACAAATGTCTCACTCTGGCGACAGATATGAACGATTCGCTCCTTTAACCAGTTAAATGAAATAACATTAATTACAATTTAAAAAGGGATTATTAAATTGAATGTTCTATTCAAATTAGTTATTCATTCAATTTGTACTCCACCCTCAACTTTCCGGCGCCCTTACTCTTCACCCGTGTAATTTCTAATTGAGGTATTTCCCTCGTATTGGCGACATGAGTGCCAGCGCACGGACATACATCGATATCACCAATTGCGATAGTCCTCCATAGATTGATATTTGGTGGCATACGATCCATATTTATTCGAACTAAGGGGTCATCAAGTAGGTCATTTACTTCTCTAAAATTCATTTTCACTTCAAGGGCATTATCTATTTCATTGTTGACAATAGATTGCAAATGGGAAGCATCGAAAACATCCCTATTCTCGAATTTCAAGTCAATTCTTGTCGATTCAACACCTATTTGATTCCCGACAGTTTCAGCCTTCCACTCTTCATTGGCTAAGGCACTAATAAGATGTTGAGCTGTATGCATTTTACACAATTGATTTCGCCTCTTTGTATCTATTATGCATGTAATTTCATCCCCAACTTCAAATTCCCCGCTTATTTTTTCGAAATAATGCATCAAAGTTTCCTTTCCTCGCACATCTTGAATATTACACGAGAACCTCTTGTTCGAAAGCACGGCATGATCTGATGGCTGACCTCCACCCATTGGGTAACAATAACTCTCAGCGAGCTCGATAAAATCATCATTAAATGAGGAAATATGTGTCTTGAAAGGGCTTGGCGATGTACCTGGGTGGTGATTAAGATGGAGTAGTTTATTCATCATCATCACCGATGTCAAAATCAATTGATGATCCTTCCCAATCGGTAACGACATCCTCGTCTCCATCAAAGTGCTCTACAGGTATTTCACCCCGTGGATCAACGCTATAAAATTCAGGATCTCTTAAATCTTCTTTGATAGACTGAGGTGCTATATCAATTGATTTGACATCATCCTCGGGTTTTTCTTCATAGTCAATTTGAATGTGAAATGCACCACATTCTGGGCACCTTGTTGTTCCAATTTCTGCTAATGTTGAACATGACGGGCATACAGCCAAATTATCGAATTTCGATAAAGGGTCGGGGTCAGACACCGAACCACACTCATTCAAGGAACAATGAATCCCAATCGACAGTGTACTCTTCGTCATCACTTTCACGCTTGACTACCACGGCATCTTCATCATCGTCAAATCCAGTCACAGTACCATACCAATCGCCATCTTCGTCCTCGACACCCACACGTGATCCGACGGTAATATCCTCGTCTTCTTCATCAGATTCATCGTCTTCTTCATCAGAGTCATCGTCTTCTTCATCA
>JASLKH010000046.1 GCA_030747675.1 Candidatus Thalassarchaeaceae archaeon
ATTCATCCAAAATTCTGCACGAATAACTCTCAGCGACATTCAGATGCAAGATTTAGTTTCAGAAATTGATTCTAGAAATCCAGATATGAATATTATTGGAGAATTGGATGCTCACAAGATTGACGTTTCAGTTTCTTCAAACACTGGAGGCACACTACAGGTGTCTGGTTTGTCGATTCCCTATCGGTATGATGCACATATTGACGGTGATGCTGCCCTGCCGATAATTGCAGCAATAAACTCCCAATTGTCACAAATTTCATCCTTAAATGGAATGAAAGAAGTCCCAATTCCAGTTGTAATGGAAAATCCTGGAAAATTACTAATTTGGGATTATGGATTACAAACACTAGGGTCACCATTACCTACAGGTATGACAATGACAAACCAAACCGATACACTGGTCGCAGGTAATGATTGGTATGAATTTAACAGCAGCTTTGATTTGTCCAATATCGGAATTAACGATGCTGCTGCACAGTTTACCAGTGAGGGGTGGTCTTCAGTTTTCACTTTAGGGGGGAGCGAATGGACTCGTTCTCTTCATTGTTCTTTAGTTAGTGATAGTTGCACTGCAGACCAAGGAATTATTGTCGATGAGTTTTCTTATCAATTCACTAATTCGATGGTTGAGTTTTTCCATAGGATTCAGATTTCTTCAATTTGGCCTGATGAAGCCGCATTGATTGCTTCAAGTTCAATCGACATGAATGGGCCTGCTTCACAGCCAAATCAAATGAGGTTTGGTTCAGGTTGGTCAATGGGTGTAGAACAGGACATAGATGTTGTGGATTGGCACCTTTCATTCATGAATGGAGCAGAATCCACTTGGGATGCTCTGTACTTTGATCCTGCAAAACCCGGTATTGTTGAGGTGGAGTTAGCGTTTGAGAATTTGGAAGATTCTCCACGCTCCTCAACATTCAGCGTCTCTTTGTATGTGGATGGCGCACTTACTGATACTACTCAATCACTAAACAATGGTGTCGCAACTCTAATGTTTACTCCTAATGCATTATCATCTCAAGTTGATTTACAAATTGGGGTAACCGGCTTGTATGGTCAAGATGTTAATTGGAAAGTACCCAAAAATGCCACATTCTTGATAGATGATTTAGCACCGGTTTTGATTTCCACAAATGTAGCACCTTTGGACCATAGGAGTACAGAATTACCATTGCAATTGAGCTTTGAAATAGGTGACAGACCAGTTTTACCACGACATTCCATTCTACATGTAGAAACTTCTTGGCAAGGTGAGGAATCAATACAATTGGAACAGCCAGCAAATATGAATGGCTTCCAAGGCACATATTCTACAATTTTTGATATCAGTGATGCAGAATTAGGAGATACAATGTCTGGTTGGCTGGAAGTTTTCGACCCTGCTGGTCACGCATTACCAGATTCAGGTACTGAAGAAAACCCATTGTTCATTATCAGCTTTGGACCCGACGGTGCTCCGATAATTATGGAGGATGGACTCGGTTGGACTCATGGGGATAACTGGCTACATCCTGGGCAGAATTACAGTATGCAAATCCCTATTCGTGATGCCAATGGTTACGGGGATATCGAAAGCGTATCGATTGACCTTTCATCAGATTCCAGTGAGAATCTAATTATTGATTGGAATTCTCAATCAGGTTGCTCTTCGTCCATTCCCTCAATAATAATCCAAGATTGTTTCATTGTTGGCGATTCACATCATTTCGATCCAATGTTCACACTTGAGGTAGTCATGTCATTTGGCTGGGATTTCAACCCAGACACCTCTTTGGAGAGAAGCATTAGAATCACTGCAAGCGATGATTCCGGACAATCACATCGAAGTGAACTTGACTCAGTCTGGCGATATTCTAGTGAGATGGAAATTGATCTTAATTCAGCAGGTTTCACTCAATCATCAGCATTCGTAGCGCCTGGCCAAACTAGTATACTCAATGCTGACATAGTCTGGACTAGAGGTGGCCAATTAGTCAATACAATTGTAGATGTATCTGCATCAGTTGATGGTGTCGAACAATTTGGATTATCACAAAATGGAATGGTTAATCTTACACTAGTTGCACCTAACTCAACTGGAATTCACCCAATTAAATTGGATTTAATCAATTTACCATCTGGGGCAATTGATAGAACTGATACTGAGCAAATTGTTGCATGGATGGTTGTTGACAGCAATCAGCCTCGAGTACTGCAATTATTGTCTCCAGATCCTCTTGATTTGGTTCAAGAAAGGGATTGGAAAAATTTGAGATTTGAAGTAATGGTAAATGAAACTGAAGGACTTAATCTTGATTCATTGCGAATGAATTGGCTAATCGTTCCGCATGGCATGGCGATTCCAGAATTGGCACTCCTTGGTGGAAATGTCAGTATGGAAATCATCGCAGGAACTGGTGCAGGAAATTCAATACCTTTGTCTGCAACTCTAGATGTAGATTCAATAGTTCCTGAGGTCAGCCGGCAGAATTCTTGGGACCTCTGGGTTTGGGTTGAGGGCGAAGATTTGGCTGGGCAGCAAATAGTTTCACAATTCAATAGCCGAACTTCTCCACTGGCGATTCTACAGTTAGCAAACCGTGATGCAGACCTTCGCTTGGATTCTGAAGGAATCATAATTGAAAGCGAATATCCCAAAACAGGTGATGCCATTGTGGTCAATGTAACAGTCTACAACGATGGACAAGTCGATGGATTGACAAGTGTTCGAGTTGAGGTAATTGAAGATGGGGACAAGCGCCGCCTTATCGAAATCGTCAACATTGAAGTTCCAGCAAACTCATACGCCTCTTTTGAAGCAAAATGGGTTCCCGAGGATGAAGGTGCATCTTGGATTGAGATTTCAACACCAGATGGAAAGTTTGCAAGAACTAATCCTATTCAGGTTGAGAGTGGTGAATCTACTTTCGTTATAGAAAGTCTAGAGGGTGCTAGTGGAGCTATGCTCACAGGATTTGCAGTAATCACCTTTGCAATGATTGGATTGTTAGGTTTCTTGGTGGTCTCTGGAAAGAAGCCTCAGGATGATGATTTTGAGGATAGCGAGTTCGCTTGATGCTTACAATGGTTTGAAATGTGAAAGGCTTCACGGTAGCGTGGAGGATGCAGGAGGACTGCTGACAGACTTCGAGTCTGAGGAAAGTCCCCTCTCCGTAGTGCAGGCGGTCGACACAAGTCGAGATACAGAAATGGGTCGGTCAATGGTGCAGAAACGAACGATGAGTGGTGTGTACGATGAATCCGAAAGGACGAGATTGCCATATTGTCGATGAGACGAGCAACCCCGCTGGAGCAAGTCCAAACAGTCCCGTTAATGTTGCACGCACAGGGACAGGTAGGATGCTAAGTTGAATGCAGTCGCCGAAAGGTAACAGAAAGGGGCTTACTCCCTGCATTCTCCATTATCTCTTGTATTGCACGCCAATTATTTTGGCAATTAATCCAGAATCGCATCAACAGCCTTCATATTTTCATCTGTCAGTACAACGCCTTCACCGAAATCTATGAACCCTTCTTCGCCCTTGATTTTTCGCCGTACAGTGTGGTCCAGCGTTATACAAGCGGGTAGTAAGAATACGCTTGTTAGGAAAGCAAATCCGATTAGCAACATCATCAAAATGAAGAAATTGACCAATCCAGGGAATGCTACGAAGAACCCGGCACCCAATCCTGCTACAGTAGTGGCAGTCGTTTCGAAGATAGTCTGCCCAGTACTTTCAACAGCTCGTGAAATTCCAACAGCGGTTTCACCTTCCTCCTGAATTCGGTGCATTACGTGTATTGCATCGTCAACACCTATTCCGAAAACAATTGTACCTATCATCGCAGTGAAGATATTTACATTCACATCTCCAGAACTCATCAGTAATGGCTGCCAAATTATGATAGTTGCAACCGGTATCATTGTGAGGATTCCAATTCTGGCGGATCTGAATACGAAGCACAATATTATGGTAAGAATGAGAAGAGTCAGTAATGTAGTATGGCTCTGCGTTTCATGGATTCCCTCATTGATGTCAAGGCTGACTGGTAGACCACCTGTCAATGGTGAAACTCTGATTCCTGACTCCTCCATAGGCTCGCCTAGCATATCATCGATGTCATCACGAAGCATGCTGGCGTTGTCTAGATTCATGTAAGGCTGAGTTACATAGACTAGTGCTTTGGTTCCATCAACATTGGTTAACATCCATTGCACTTCTTTGGATAATGTGTCATAGGCGACGTTTACCATGTCCTTTCGTAGATGCTTTCTTCCTTCACCATCGCTTGAAGTAGCATCAAGTAAAACCCAAGCTGCGCAATCTGGACTATTGGATTCCCAGCATTCCTCATGTAGTAGACCCCAAAGAGTTCCATCATACAGAGTCACTCCCGTGGTTGGTTCTCCAATAACTACAGGAACAGCCTCAAGGAATGTAATCAAACTCGTGGTATTGGTGTAAGGAACTTCAGTAATTTTGTTTTCTAGAGCGTCCATTGCGTCTAACACTTCAAGCGATCGAATCTTCATGTCTTGATTGTTAATATCTTCATCATTGATATGTTGTGAAGCATCGAAAATGAATAGAGATGTTTGTCCACCAGAGAATGTATTTGAATATTCAACCATGGCTTCCATGGAAGGAATATTGTCAGGAGTTTGGTCAGAACCAGTAATTGGTTTGTCTAATTCGTCGAGGTTACTAACTCCAGCGAGGGTTATTGCACCCGCAAGCAGAAGAACAACTGCGAAATTCTTGACAGGGAATCTCGAAATCGAACCCCACATTGGAGGGTTAGTTCGTTTGTTGAATCTAAGTAACCACGATAATACGGGAACCAGAATCATAGAGAATACCAATGTCGCCATTATTCCTGCAACTAGTGTCATTCCGACTGAACGAATTGGGATAATCGATACGATATTTGGAAGAATTAGTACCGAGAAACCAATGATTGTAGTTACAGCAGAGACCAATACTGCCACTCCAGTAGTCCTGGACATTTCCATGACACAAGAGCGATAGAAATCAGGGTCCCACATGTCAGGGACTTCGTTCGGAACAAGCCCTTTTCGCCTTCTACTTTCATTTTCTTCAACAGCGGCGTCTATACGTTTCCGCCGCACTTCTTCGATACGGTTGACCATGTGTAACGCATAATCAACCCCTAGTCCGATTAAAATCGGGAATGTTGCAATAATCATCGGAGTTAACGTCATTTCGAATAATACGGTTGCCCCAAATGTAACCGCTAAGGCCATCACAATCGGTGTTCCTGAAATGATTACAACTTTCCAGGAACGGTGTAATAGAGTGATGATCAAGACCGTAAGGAATAGTGATATGGGCATCATGTTGAGTAAATCTAGATAAATTGCATCGGAAACATCTTCGAGGATTTTGGATAGCCCCGTTTGTGTCATATTTAGTTGATTTATACTATATTGAGTAGGCCTGTTATCTTCTTCAATGACAGTATCAATATGTGAGAAGAATTCCTTGTAATCACTCCATACTCCTGTTTCATTAATTTGGTTTGAAGAAATCATTCCTACCAAAACAGCAGTAGTGTCCCAAATACCATCACCATTAGTATCCTTAGCTAAGCCCTCCAGTGACCCGTTTGACTGATTTACGATTTCGTCGATTCTCTGTTGTTCATCAGGAATTGCGTATAATCCTCCACTAAAGCCAGGGGCTTGGCTAGCAGTTCCACAATCTACTAGTTGTGCTGTCAACCTCTCTCCAGGGTTTTCACACATCGCACTGTTGAATCTCCCATCACTAGAATTGATCTCTTTGATAATCTGAGCAATGGAAATAATCCACAATACACCATCATTCTTCCCGTGATCTTCTTTGTCCCAGTCTAATCCTCGTTTAATCTGATTATCTCCGCGATTTTCATCATCACCCTCTATCCAAGATATTTCATGTAAAACCGAGACACTTGTGATATTGTAATCCGCTCCGAAAATGTCAGGGTCTTCTGCATTGGGCGTTTTAATGTAAATGAATGCCACATCTGTGGACCATTCTTCCCTTACCTCTAACAATAGGTCGGTAGATTCTGCTCCTTCTGGAAGGAATACTTCCACATCGTCAACAATTTGATCTTGGAAGTTAGTACCAATGTTTCCAAGCCATAGGGACATTATTGCTAACAAAATGAATGTAGTTTTTGGCTGAGCTAAGACTTGAGAATATGCTGTATCTAGCCCCGAATCTACTTTCTCGCGAACGAGTTGGGAGTACTCTGCAAGTTTCTCTTTTGCATCTCCCATGAGTGGTGGGAAGAGCATTCAACCCATGAAGGCTATGCCGTAAAGATTGTGAATCAGGCCAAACCGAATTCCCTAATCAGTAAGTGGCGTAAGAAATTTCTAGCTGCCTGTAAAACTAGTCCTGTTGCCATCATTGCAAGGCCTAAGACTCCTATCCACACGGCAGTCAGGCCAGGCCCTACCAGGTAATCAACCGAATCCGAGAGTCCATTAACGGCATTAAGGCCCATGGCTGCACCTGTGGCGAACAATCCAAATCCAGGGAGTCCTAATACCAATAACGGTTTTTTCTGAGATAGTGAAAGCATTGCCCAGGCAAGAACTGTGAATCCGTGAGACAGTGCAGTAAAACTACTGCCCTTAGGCACATCATAGCGAATCAAAGTAGGAATTTCCTTGATTTTCAAGTCTTTTTCATGAGCATCTTCGAGCATTTCAAGTGACAATTCCATGCCTTCAGAATCAAACCTCAATCTCTCAATTGCTAATTTGGAGAACGCTCTAAATCCCGATTGTGTGTCTTGAATACCAAGGTCACTGGAAAGATTTGAAGCCGCTGTAATCACTTTAATTCCCAATCGGCGATATGCCGGCATGTCTTCACTACCGCCGCCATCAACGAATCTACTTCCAATGACGAAATCTGCATCTCCATCTAAAATAGGCTGGAGGATTTTAGGGATGTCATTAGTTTCATGTTGCCCGTCGCTATCTAGTACTATCAAGCAGTCAGCATCCATTTCTCTTGCTTTAGCAAACAATGATTTCAGAGCACCGCCATATCCACGGTTTACTCTATGTCTGTGAACTAATGCTCCACAGGCTTCAGCAATTCTTGCGCTTGAATCCGATGAACCATCATCAACACAAATTACTTCATCGACATGTTCGAGAACATTGGTAATCACTGTTCCAATTGTCTCTTCTTCGTTGTACATGGGTAGGCCTGCTACGATGCGTAGCGGTTGACCATCGGCCTTCTCCATGAAATAACGCGTTTCTGGCTCCAATATATGTGATTCGGCTACATTACAGGTCAAATATCGGAAAATAGGTGCCAGCCCGCCCTCCGAAAAGGGCGGACTGGCTAATATTAGATTAATCATTTAGGTGATTGATCGAAGTTACGGCTCGGGAACCGTCTATGATTCCTGCTAGTGCGTTCAAACTTACAACTAATTGTACGTATGTCTGTCCATCGCTGGTAACATATGTGGCACAATCTTGGAAAGAATTTGTGTTTATCGAAAGCTTAACAGCTCTACCTGCGTTGGATTTTCTGACAAATCCAACTAGGGTGCTGTTTGTGCTTTGCTCGTATTCTGGCTCTGTGTTTTTTTCTGCTTTTGGCATTTTTTTCAACTCCTGGAACTTCTTGGTTTTGCTGCGTCTTTCCTATCGCAACAATCATCACTGTTTGGTCAAAACACCATGTCAATTTCTAACACAGGTCCATTGAAAGTAAATCTAGACGGCGATACTGAGGATTAAAACGAATGAATAACGGCGCATGTTCATGCGAGCGCTAGTTACCGGGGGTGCAGGCTTCATCGGTTCACACCTAGTAGACAGGTTAGTTTCACGAGGCGATGAAGTCTTAGTGGTGGATAACTTGTCCTCGGGAGTACTTGAATTTATACAGGACCATATCGATTCAGGTGCCGTTGATTTCCATGAGGTCGACCTCAAAGATTTAGAATCTCTAAAGCCACTGTTGAATGGCGTAGACATGGTCTACCACTTGGCTGCAAACCCCGATATTCGACTTGGAACGAGAATTACTGATACGGATCTTAAGGAAGGAACCATTGCTACATACAATGTTCTGGAATCTATGCGGTTAGCTAATGTGGAAAAGATTGCTTTCGCCTCTTCATCAGTAGTTTATGGTGAAAATGCGCCAATGCCGACCCCTGAAAATCATGGACCTTGCCTTCCAATCTCTCTTTATGGAGCATCTAAACAAGCTGGAGAGGGTTTGATTGGCTCTTGGGTTGGAACATTTGGACTGCAAGCATGGATATTCAGATTTGCAAACATCATTGGAGAGCGAGGTACCCATGGTGTCATTTTCGATTTCATTCACAAATTAAAAGCAGATCCAAGCCGTTTGGAAGTTCTTGGGAATGGTTTGCAAGAAAAGTCATACATGGAAGTAGGAGATTGTGTTGACGCAATTCTTCATGTAATTGCCAAAACTGATGACAGGATTAATCTTTATAACCTCGGTTCTAACGATACCTGCAGTGTAAGGAATATTGCAGCAATTGTCGTAAAGGAAACCGGATGTGAGGGTGCTAGTATCGAATATACTGGTGGTGACCGTGGTTGGGCAGGCGACATTCCAAAGGCAATGCTGGCGATAAATCGCCTCAAAGAACTCGGATTCAAGGTCAACTATGATAGCGAAGAAGCAGTGGCGCACACTGCAAGGGTCCTAATCCAGGAGATTATGGGGTGAAATTATGATTCGAAGAAATATTTCAGATGAAGCCGGAGCACGTTCAGACGGATTAATGGTAGTGTCCCTAATTTTCATTGCAGCATTCACTTACATCGCTTTTACTACAAATCCTGTTTACACTGGAATTGGTGTTGGAGATAGAGTACCTGAACTTGAAGGGCAAATCTATGATGGAGGAACTTGGACTGATTTCAATTTAGAAGATAGTCTTGACCCTCTATGGGCTGAAGGAGATGGAGGGACCTGGTTTATGATTGAATTCATGGATACTAACTGTGGTTACTGTCAACAGCAGGCTGCTGAAGAAATACCAAATCAACAAGCAAAATGGCTAGGTGATAATCCGCCTCGCTCAACACCTGACAACGTCACGGTTGAGTTCTTGGCAGTGTCCATATCCTTGTGGGACTCTGGGACTGATGGTAAATCGTATGGAAGAGACGTAATACAAGATTTCCGAAATAATAACGGCCACAATTTCCCATACATGGACATGCAAGATAACTCTCATCAAGATGATTGGGGAGGATTTGGGACACCAACATATTTCTTGGTTGCTCCAAATGGAATCATTGAGTATGTGAATTTAGAAGCCGATGCAGGTTATACTGTATGGGATGCAATGGATGAAAAAATCCCAAGAGGTGAGTAAGATGGTGGCCGGACTAGAATGTTTTGATCTCAGTTTGCTCCCACATCTAGCGATTTTTGCTCTTGGAGTAGCAATGCTTACTCCGTTAGGTGAAAGTTTGTTTTTACCAGCACTAAAATGGGCTTCACTCGAGACTAAATTGGGGAGAACATTTGCAGGTCTTCTGATGATTTCTTTTAGCGGCTTCACAGTTTCAGCTCACACCCTGTGGATGCATAACAAGTCACAGGAGATGGGCGGTGGATCATTTTGTTCAGCTGGAGAGGTTTGTGATTGCGCCAGTGTCATTGGTAACAATGATTGGAACACAATGCCATTTCTTGACTTGCCTTGGGGGCTTCTAGGAATGTTAGCGTTTGCTATGTTCATGTGGCTGATAATCTCAATGGCCAAGGAACCAACAGCATCTTGGGTTTTGACACATATAAAAATCGGAACCAACTTTGGAATATTGGGTATTGGTGTAATTCTTTACTTGATGTATGCGGAGTATGAAATTGGAAAGATTTGCCAGTTCTGTACCACCGCGCACATTGCCCATATTGCTGCAACAATCGGTTTCTTCCGTTTGTCGAATATGTATGGTTCTAGCGATTGGAATGTGGCTGGAAACACAAAGTTCGTTGATGTGGCTGCTAAAGAACGCAGAAGGCGTGGCGGCTACGTCGCTCCAAAGCAGGCATCTGAGGAGGAATGATTCCTGAACGAAAACGGTTGGTGGGGAATCTTCACCATCGTCTGCTTAGTTTCATTACTTGGTTTGATGGAGTATCAAGGACTGATCAATCTAATCGATGACAGTAAATCAACTGAATCACCATTGTTTAACACCGCAGATGAGATGCATCCTTTGGGCGAAGAATGCCTAACAACACATGATGTGGCAATGCATTTCCACCCTTATCTTACAATAATCATTGATGATGTAGAATTTCCAATTCCAGAGGATACTGGCATAGATACAGAGACTTGCCCAGGAGCTATGCACATGACACATACACATGATGCGTCCGGTAAGATTCATGTTGAAGGGCATCAAGTTGTTGATGTGCCCTTAGAGGTGTTTTTCGATGTATGGGGCAAACATTTCGATGAAACTGGAATCTTTGAGTATCGCGATGGAACTGTGGTAATGACAGTCGATGGAGTTGTCAGCAATGAATATCAGAACCTATTGTTGGCAGATGGACAAAATATCGTCATCAAATACACATCGAATTAAGGTGCGTATATTCCTTCGAAATATAGTGCGTCAGTGTTTGTAGTTACAGGTTCTATTCGATGCACAGTTACATCAACTCTCTCACTAGTTTGATACATTTTTCTTAGCTCACTCAACAAGTGATGATGAACATCACTAACATCGCTCGCACTGATCATCGAAAGGTGGCGGTTTGTCTCTCCTCCAACTTCAACGGTATATTCTACCATCCAAGACTTAACACCTTGGTTAACCCAGTCTTCGGAAGCATCGTGTGTCGGTTCCATGGTATTACATTAGTCTCTAACCTTATCAAAGGTTTGGTCAAATGTGCAATTTTTTACCGTAATTCTACAGTTTTCCGACAATTCAGTGTTTTTTCACAGACATGAAAACTCATTCTTCTTCCGAATTAAGGGATTTTTTCTCAGGAATAAATACCACTAAACCACCCAGTAGAATACAAAATGCAACAATTTGTAGTAGTTCGTTGCTGGAATTATTTTCATCTTGAATATTTGAAATTTCAACCACCCCATATGGAGAGCCTCCTTCTACGGGTTCGTGAATCATAATCAGCGACCATAATTCTGGCAACTGCAAATTACCATATTCGGAAACATTCCCGTTTGAATCGATAACTTTCATTCCCACCAAAACTCTGTCCCGAACATCCTCGCCTGGATTGTCAACATCTGCAGGAACTTCTTTGTCATGCTCAACGACCATTAGAGTGATTTGTCCGTATTCAGGAGTGGGTATTTGTACCTCGCCATCCATGACAATCATTGCCATTTCGTCTGGAGTGCCACGTAAATTTTCCTGTGAAAGAATTCGTTGCTGAACATCACTCCAAGCATCATAACCTTCTGCAGTTTTCACTCCGTCAACGAAGAATGTCGGAGTTCCGTATGCTGAATCATCTGTCATTTTTTGATATTCTATCCTCGCAAGACTAGCCTCATTTTCGAATGCGTCATCCACATGTAATCCTACAATTGCCGTACGTGTACCATGAGACTTGGCTACAATCGCTAGTTCGGGGTCAATTTCTGCACAAGACGGACACCATATCGCAGTTCTCTCCTCTACCAGAACTGTCCTCTTCAATTGGTGTTCTTCAACATCACCTTCGGCCACCGCTGCAGTTGAAGAAGTCAGGCATAGTACCATGACGAGTGCTGCTAGAAGTGGCCTCATTGAACCCTTGGAACAATATCTTGTCCATGAAGTTATCATGGGGATGCTTTCAGCGGAGTATGGAGGGAGTGCTTTGGTAGACCGCTGGGTTCAAGATCACCAGAAAGATGCTTGGCGAAAACAAGCCAAAGCTAGTGGCTATCGTGCACGCTCCGCTTTCAAGTTAAAGCAAATACAAGAACGACACAAAATCATCAAACTCGAAGATAGCGTGTTAGATGTAGGTTGTCACCCTGGGGGCTGGGCTCAAGTAGCCGTCGAATTAGTTGGTTCCAAAGGTAAGGTTGTTGGTGTCGATTTGCAATCCTGCGTTCCAGTCGAAGGAGCCAATCTAATCGTTGGAGATATTACAGAACCTTTTACCCAGCAAGCCGTTTTAGACGCTATCGATACTGAAGTAATCGACGTGGTAGTTTCTGATATCTCGCCTCATATTACCGGCAAATGGGATATAGACCAAGCAGTTTCTTTGATGTTAGTCGCTGATGTTTTCGATTTCGCTTTGCCCATTTTGAAGTATGGAGGTCATTTTGTAACCAAATTATTCCAAGGTGTGGGGGTTGAGGAATTGATTGAATTGGTTCGCCCCCACTTTCAAACTGTCAAGAGATTTTCACCTATGGCAAGTAGAAACTCATCTTCTGAAGTTTACCTTGTCTGTAAGTTTCACACTCCAAAAAGGGGACCTGATTGGGAGATAAGGCCCGCATTCGAATCAGCATTAGAAGAGAGGCAAGGAGGACCAGAGCCTTTGGATGATGTTGAGCCTGCAAAATCTACTTTCACTATTCGAAAGAGGAATACTCCAGAGGAGTAATTTTCCACTTTCATTTGATGCCAGGGAATCTTTGAATATGGTTGAATCAATCCAGATTGTTTCATGGTGCAATATAGTAAGCCTAACCAGAAGAATAATTCGAGAGACAAATCAATCCTCTCGCACATGAAAAACGAACCTAGAACTCAGCAGGCAAGTCCTTGAGGCAACGAGTTTCAGAATTGGTTGCGAATCAAAAATTTCAGCGCCTTGAATTAGTTGTTTTGCGTAGGTATCCTAGAAGATTAGTAAGCTCTCAAAATTTCACCGGCTCTTTAGCTGCAGCATGTGGTAGAGATGAGACTGGCATAGTAGGAATTGTTCTTTGGGCAAACCAAGTAAAGCAAGTGAAAACGGGCGACATAATACGAATAGAGAATGGTTGGTGCCGCTCTAGAAATGGCGAATTAGTAGTGTCAACTGGCAAAACTGGAACACTTACAGTGTTGGACAGATGATGTTTCATTCCGCGTAAGGATAAAGAGGGAGAGGTCGTGGCCGTGCTGCACCGAGGTGTATATTATGTCTGAGCGAGCAACCGTCTGCACCGCTTCCGGAGTCCCACTGGTGGACAAAGGATCAACTACTTTCCCCTGCCCATCATGTGGCGAGCCAATTGGCCGCAGTCCACGATGTAGAAACCAAGGAGTAGCCTATGTATGCTCTTCTTGCGGATTCCAGGGTCCTTGAATTGATTGGTGATATTATGGGAATGGTTGCACTAACTTACAAAGTCATGCCTGATTCTGATGTGGAAGATGTTTCTACAGATGATGTTGTAGAACAGATTATGGCATTAAAAGATGATACATACGATGTTCAACTATGTGAGTCCAAGCCTCTGGCTTTCGGTTTGAAATTCATCCAAGTTCATGTTGTAATGAACGATGGTTCTGGATTGTCCGATATTTTCGAAGAAAACATGCGTGCAATTAGAGGAACCGGCGAGATTGAAGTCCTATCCATGGGACTACTTTGAACCTCATAACTGATGTAAAGGAGTTCGCATGAACTCGCGAAGTAGCGTAGTTGCATAGCTTCCAGATGGTAAGGTAAACCTGAATCTTATACATGCACCCTCGGGGTTCCAAAGTTCATCATCCTTTGGCCCTTCAGACCAT
This sequence comes from Candidatus Thalassarchaeaceae archaeon, assembly GCA_030747675.1. Lineage (GTDB taxonomy): Archaea > Thermoplasmatota > Poseidoniia > Poseidoniales > Thalassarchaeaceae > MGIIb-P. The sequence continues at coordinate 13,730 of JASLKH010000046.1, forward strand.
TTTTCACCCATTGTTTCGTCACCTGCTACTGGAACAGGTTCGTACTGGAAATCACTGAATTTTGTGGCCATTGGTCTACGGGTTCCTTTTGTCGTCAATCTAGAGATTTTTTCTACCTGCCAAGTTGTTTCTGCTAGCCCCATTTTTTCTAGGACCCCTGCTTCAATCAATCCAAATTCTCCAGATGGTTTATCCATTGTCGAACCTGGTAGTTGTGCAGTGACTGCAAGCCTGCCAAGTGTACAATTACGTGAAATTCGATCTAGTGTTCTCTCTTCAACTGTGACGATGGAAGAAGTCTCCAATTGTCCATTGTCGTCTATTCTCCCCACAATATCACCAACAATCGGACTAGAGAGAGAAATGCCACTATCGATTCTTGCTTCGATAGTTTTGTTGAATGCTACTGATTGTAATGAATGTACAGTCATCAATTGGAGATTATTTGGTAATTTTCGAAATGCACCTACCCAATCATCAGGGTTATCCAACATGTGTTTCAGCATATCTCTCTCATAACCCAGCCAGTGAGGAACTATCTCCAATGCTTCACTGGTTATTCCATTGTCACGAATATTTTTCCTGAAATTGGCCACATCTTCTTTTTCATCACCTTCCATGCTAAGGTATGCCATAACAGCACCTTCCCAATCTTCAGTGATGACATGACGGCCCACTACCGGTGTGACTGGTCGCCCAGCACCGAATCTTTGAGGTCCAATCCAATTAGGGAATGAATCCGAACCCAATTTTTCTTTCATCGCAGACTCAATATCTGCAATTTTTTCCATTGCCTCAGAATTTGTCATTGGGCTGCCGTCAGGGTGACAACACCCTCTTGCAACAATCGTGAAGCGGTTTCCTTTGTGATTACCAAAACCAATCTTTTGATGAGTTCTACCTAAAATCTCAATTTCGACATCAGTAATCTCAACTTGAGCAACCTTCTTTGGTGGTGCATCAATAATGAATACTTGGCGAGTAACTGCTCGCTTGTCCTTTGTTCCAGCGAAGAAAATTCTGTTACGAGAAATTCCACATGCTTTGGCAAGTTTGCCAATGAATCGATTTGTTTCCCAATTTGTTAATGTTATATTGGCAGCAGTAAAGCGTCCTCTAGGGTCGATACTAATTTTCGTAGAGATTTCATCCACTCTAAAATCAGCAACTCTTGATTTTAGAACGCCTCCAATACCAGTAGAATCTACAGCATAGCCGGTCAAACCAATTGTTTTGGCTAAGCCATCCTCAGCGGACATGTGCTAACACATCTCAAAGCTTTAGGCTGGAGAAATCACCTTGGATGTCACCAACCAATTTCTTCAGCAGTTTCGCAGGGTCGACTCCCTTGTTTGTGCGGATGAAGAACTCAGGCTCATCTAGATCTGGGTGGCCTGGGAAGTAGTTTGCATAATCGACTCCCTTGTCGCTGTTTAGTCTTTCACGGAGCACTTGTAGAGAGGTGTGAGACTCTCCAATAAAGCGTACTCTTAGCTCATTATCGTCGCGGGCTAGAACTTTAACTGGCATAGTGAACGATGTCGCCGTTCAGACTCGCCTTCAAGAACCTTTGGCATCCAAATGCTCAAATCGCTACATGCTACGCATGTAAAAACTAATGCAAAATTGATGTTTTGACCCGTTTCGCTTTAAGCCTAACAGCGCACCCGCGGAATGTGAGTTCTCCAGCCGTTGAGGATGCGCTGCGGGGTCAGTCAGACCGCTTCCGCAAATTTTCTTGGCCGATTCTCATTTTATCAGCAGTCCTAACTGTGGGCTTGGTCGCTGATCTAGCGTTTGTTGACACTCCGGCATTCCACACTGATTTGGCAGATTTCGCACCCGATTCAGAATCAGCAGATGCTCATGAAAGAATTAGTGAGCACTTCAGCAATGAGACTAGGCCAATGTTCGTACATGTGACGAGAGACGACGGAGGTAACGTTCTCGATATGGCTTCGTTGAATTTGATGGATTCCCACCTTGATAAAG
>JASLKH010000047.1 GCA_030747675.1 Candidatus Thalassarchaeaceae archaeon
GGCGAAATTCGTGGTGCTGAAGCATATGTTCTATTCCAAGCAATGGCAACGGGACACTGTTCATATTCAACAGTTCACGCCGATTCTGTACCCTCTTTGGTACACCGATTGGAGAATAAACCAATTGACATTCCTAGAGTATTGCTTCCTGCACTTGAAGCTGTTGCGATTCAAATTCAAACAAGAATTAACGGTCGCCGTGTACGTCGAACTAAGCAAATTGTAGAGATTGTAGGAGTTGATCCACACAGTCAAGAGGTGATTACTAATGAGGTATTCAAATGGGATCCAGGTAGGGATGACTTTGATTTTTCAGGCAAGTCGTATGTCTTGGAGAAAATCATGGTCAAAATTAATTACAGTCAAGAAAAGATGCGTCAAGAATTGAGAACTAGAAAAAGAATTCTGGATTGGATGGTTCTTAATGATATTCGCAAGTCCGATCAAGTTGCTCAAATCATTACTGAGTATTATGTTCGACCCAATGACGTCCTTGCACGTGTTGATGGGCTGCGCTAATTAAAGCAGTATGGGAAATGAGGACAGAGGCGCGAAAAATGGCTAAGAAAAAGGACAATGCACCTTCATTCGAAGGAATGGTTCTTAGTCCATGGCAGAAGTTTTCTAACACAATATGGGGCGGACTTTTCAAGGAAAAGGCACGTAATAACCCAGAACTTCTCCGTACCCTTGCCCAGGCAGATATTAGGGTGATGCCTGAAGTTTACAAGTCAACAGTTCTGATGTCAGCCATTGCAGCAACAATCGGCTCAATTCTAGTAATGGGCTTGATTTTTGCACCCGATGTAGGTGGCATTGCGTTGTACGAAACTCAACAAGACGATACGACATTAGATGCGTGTATTATTTGGGAATTCGAGAATAAAGCCGCTGCTGCTGCTGCCCAAGAAGCAGGGATAGCTGGTAATGGTTGCCCATTTTACAAAACCAAAGAAGTCTCGTTTGCTGTGAAATCAATCTTTGCCGCCTTGTTCGCAGTTATTATTCCAATTGGGTCATATCGTTATTTTATGGGCACTGCAGAAAGAGAAAAAAATGCACGTGGACAAAGACTTGAGAAATATCTTCCATATGCAGCATCATATACAGCCGCCATGGCTGCGGCGAATGCAACTCCAACAAAAATCTTCAAATCATTAGCGGCAAATGAAGATATTTATGGAGAAATTGCTCATGATTCTGCCATGATTTATCGAGATATTAGTTTACTTGGTATGGATTTAATTACTGCGATAAAACATGCGGTTGACCGAGCAGCATCTCCGTGGGCAACCGAATTTTTCCAGGGAATGGTAGGCACCCTATCTAGTGGTGGAAATCTCAAACTTTATTTCCTTAACAGAGCCGAACATTACATGCGTGAAAACAGAATTCGATTAACCGAGTTTTTGGAAACACTGGGGTTGATGGCAGAATCTTATGTTGTTGTTGCAGTCGCTATGCCCTTGTTCCTAATTGTAATGCTTGTAATTATGTTCTGGGTATCTGGTGCAGGATCACAAATAAGTGAAGGAATGGTGTATGGAATTGTAATGGGTATGTTACCCATGATTCACATTGCATATTCCGGCCTTGTGTGGCTAATGAGTGAAGAAAATAAGGCTTGAGGAGGTGAAGAAATGGCTCGGAAAAAGAAGGAAAAGATTCGCGTCAATCTTGAGCTTCCTAAAGATGACAAAACCCAAGATACCTTCATTGCAATATTGTTGGTTGGTGTAATGATGGGCCTCCTTTCGCTAGGGTTCTGGATTACAAATTCAGATTTAGTATTCCAACCTGTAAATGGAAACCCAATGTTTGTTAATCTGGCATGTCCAGATTCTTTCGATGCTGAGGATATGAATGGACCATCATATTTTGACAATGAATCATGTTTCCTTACTCACGAGGCCCCTAGTACAGAATCTTGGGGTGAAACGTGGCTTAGAGTACAATCACCGGGTGATGCCAAAATTTTCCATGTACCTGGAATGGGATCGACTCAGTTGATTGATTCTGACGGTATATCTCACCCCCATCCCTTGCAACCAATGACAGTGAAATCTTCAGCACAAGCTAACAACAATTATCGATATTTCGTTAAAATTCAGCATATTGATGATGGGAATATGACAGAAGTAATTTCTCTGGAATGTTATGCAAATGATGACTCTTGCTCTGATTCAATCCCTAATGCTGAGGCAAATGGTGAATATCAATTGTGGGTAGTATTCGTACCCATTGAAAACTCACGAACACGAGTAGTAGTGCCTCAGACAAGTTCTGTCATCAATGTCGAAGGTAGTGAGGCATGTCGAAAGGTAGTGAACGGTCAATCCTTTGGAAACTTTTCAGCGGGCGATTTGGTATACGATTCTAGACACAAGGTATTGGGTACAGTTGTATCCTGTAGTGATTCAACAATCCAATTTTCTTCAGAAGTATCGTTCACAAGTCCGACTGATTTGTACAGTTATAGCCCCGCAGGCCACGTATTGCAGGAGGTATCTTTTTCAATAGATGTAGAGGCTTATGATGGAATTCCAGCAAATATGAATAACAATTCACTTTGGGTTGGTCCAGAACTATCTTTAGGCCCATTGAATTTACGACCCACTTTATTTGTGAATTTCTTTGGGTTAGGGTTGTTGTTGATGGTTTATCCTGCAGCATTATATTCTGATAGACAAATGGCAAAGATTGAGGCAATTGAGGAAAAATTCCCTGATTTCCTTCGTGATTTAGCTGAATACTGGAAAGGTGGTCTTTCAATGACACTTGCAGTCCGCACATTGGCTAATTCTGAGTACGGTTCGCTGAACAATGAAGTTAAGAAAATGTCTGATCAATTGTCGTGGGGTATATCCTTTTCAGACGTGCTTGAAATGTTCGCCGAACGAGTTGGAACACCTTTAGTTAAGAGAGCGGTAAGTTTGGTTAGTGAAGCAAATAAGGCCGGAGGGAAAATTTCAGATATTCTAGTAACTGCTGCAAATGATAGTAGGGAAATACAATTTTTGAAGGGCGAACGTCAGCGGGCAATCGGCTCGTATATTGCCGTCATTTGGGTTTCATTCATGGTTTTCCTTGGTGTGATTGTTGTATTGTCTAAGGTTTTCATTCCTGCAATTGCTAGTAGTAATAGCGGGGGTAGTGATGCTACAATTGGAAACATGCAGATTAATGCGGTGGATCCACTTTTCTTCTTGGTCGTGTTCTTCTATGGAGTTTGTGCACAAGCGATGGGTAATGGAGCAATGGCGGGATTAATGGCAACAGGGCGTCTTTCTACAGGAATGAAACACGCTGGAATGATGCTAATTATTTGTATTGTATTGTTCAATGTTGCAGCATTCGACCCCAGTTTGATTGGAGTTCCACAACCAGTGGGTTTGAGACCAGATATAGGCTCAATACCGATGCTTGGTCTACAGGTGTGAGTTTATGCGCAAGCGCCGTGATGAATCTGCTCAAGTACATGTCATTGAGATGATCACTTTATTCTGGCTATTTTTTATGACTGCAACATTCATTTTACAGTTGAAAGTACCAGATCCGACATCACCCGCAAGTGACGGAACTCTTGATTTGGCAGCAGAGGATGCGTACGATAGTTTGGCAGGTGAAATTGCCATAGACCCCGCAAATCATACATCTCGTCTAGGAGAAATGTTGACATCAGGTGATTTGAATGATGCTTGCAATATTATGTTGGAAACATTACCATCTTCAATAAGGGGTAATTGTTGGGTTGCAGTTGATGCTGGGTCAAAATCAATGCAAGGCGAGCAGTCTCAAACAGATGGAACCACTCTGTCTACATATCATCTACTACATGACCGAGGGAGAGTCTGGACGGTTGGAATCCAGGTATGGTACGTGGGTGGTAGTTCATGATGAATCGAACAATATCTAACGATAATCACGGCCAAATGCTCTTAATGACTGGATTAATTCTGATGTTTTCTTTGTTAACTATGGCCGTTACCACTATCAAAAGTGCTAGTTTAGGAGAACCATATGATGCGAATGAAGATGCAGTTTTGGATGCTAGTGTTGAAACAAAAGAAGCATGGCAACCATTACTTGAAAACCGTTCAATCATTCTGTTTGAAGCGGGATCTAATGAGACCGTCTCGTCAAAATCAGCGGCCCAATCAATTTCTGAAGATTTAATGAGGCATGGTGAGAATAGAGGGGTTGAAATAATTATCATTGATATCATTGTTACAGGTAATGGGACCTCACGAACAGTCACTGCTAGTGCAGGGATTGCCGATAGTCATTCTAGAATGCAATTGCAATTGGAAGCAACAATAAACTTCACTTAGGTGATTAATATCGAGATTGAAAGTATCAATTTGATAATTTCAATTATAACCGTTATTTCTTTCCTTGAAGTATTGCGTTCTCATAATTCAATGTCACTTGCTATTCAATGTCAGCGAATTTCACTTCCACTTTCGGAGTATCCCAGTGTCAGCATCATTCGACCAATAAAGGGATTAGATGTCAATGCACGAGATAATATTGTATCATCTCTAGAACATGGTTATGAGGGCGATATTGAAATTCTATTCATTTTTGATGATGAATCTGAACCTGCAATTCCAATCGTCAAAGAATCATTATCCAATCACCCCGAAGTCAATGCGAGAATCATATATTCTGGTCAACCTAAGCAGGGATGGACGGGGAAATTAAATGCAATGCTCGTTGCTTATGAGCATGCTGAAGGCGATCTAATTGCCTTTGCAGATTCAGATATCCAAACCGATGAAAGAACATTGAGTAGTTTAGTTGAATGTATAATGGGAAGTGACCAAATTGGGGCGTCCTTCGCCCCAGTAGTTGGGATCAATAAATCAGAAACATGGGGTGATGCCGGTTACAACATGATGTTGAATGGGTTGTATGCTCCCGCATTATCTGAATTAGTATTGAAATCAGATAACGAATTATCATTTGTTATGGGGCAATTCATGATTTTCAAGCGTGAAGCACTTGAATCCATAGGGGGAATAAAATCAGCTAAGGGGCAATTAGTGGATGATATGTATCTTGGTTCCAAAGTTGCAGAAGCAGGATATTACAATTCAGTTTCTTCCCATCCAGTATCTATCGTCCAATCTAATTTATCATTTGGAAACTTTTGGTCTATATTCAAAAGGTGGATTGCATTCTCTAGAAGTGGTTTATCGAGTGCCGATTTGAAATTTAAATCGTGGATTAGAGGATTGATTTTTTGGTTTAGTCTTATTGGAACGATATTCTATTTTAGCATTGGAAATATTTGTATTTTTAGTATGCTTGTAATCACAAATTTAAGTTTGAATATTAGTATAATTCGCTTACATTCAGTTACAGGTGGTTCACATTTAAAATACAGATATTGGTTTATAGTACCATTTTTGTTTTTGAGTGCCCCGATTATTTATTTTAGTATCTTTTTCAACAGAGAAGTTGAATGGCGTGGCCGAAATTACTCACTTCGATCTGATGCAAAATTGACAGATGAAGAGTGAACAATATTTTATCTTCGATTGGCAGCATACCATGCTTCATCTAGCCATTGGCGCACCATTCCAACTCCATCTTGATGCAGCCTTGTATCAATCACTTTCCATTCAGCCCCCGCGCCACGTTCTTCAATAGCTCGTTGAATTGCTCGAATACGATCAAATCCAATTCGATAGCGGTTCGGCCCTCTCCAAGTATTTTCTTCTCGAGATTCAATTCTTGAACTGTGTGTAGTTTCATCTTCAATTTTCAGAATGATGCCAATTGAAGCACCACCTGCATCATTCCATGCATTCAATAATTTTCTTGAAGGTAGAATATGCACACCTTCGATGATTAGATCAACTCCTTGCTGCCGTGCTCTTTCAACAACTGCTTGAATTCCAAGCTGTACTGCCTGTGCAGCATCATCCCAATCAGTTGCTGGATCTCCGACATCACCTCGACCATATGATGAACGGAACAATGCAGAATCCGTATCTGTCATAGTAGCGCGCATAACTTCTCGAATAGTATCTGTTGATGCAATTCTGGCGATGCTAAGTTCATGTGCAACCGCTTTGGAGAGTGTGGTCTTTCCAACTCCTGTTGCACCTGAGATTAGAATCAATCTTGGTATGCTTTTGGCTGTCATGTAATCCTCCCTTGGCTAAGAACTCTGTAATCTTGGTCATTGTTGGATGGCCTTTACTTCCAAGAATTCTTCTAATCCGTGTATCCCGAGTTCTCGACCATTTCCTGACATTTTGTAACCGCCAAATGGGGCGCTAATATTGAATGCTCCACCATTGATGCTAACTTGACCAGTTCGCATTTTTTTCGCGAATGCTATTGCCCGATCAACGTCTGTCGACCAAACACCACCAGATAAACCGTAGATTGAATCATTTGCTAGTTGCAGTGCCTCCTCTTCAGATTCATAGGTTGTAATTACAAGAACAGGCCCAAATATTTCTTCTTTCCAAATAGTCATTTCAGGGGTAACATCTGCAAAAGCAGTGGGTTTTACAAAATATCCTGAATCAAGCCCCTCCGGCATACCTTCGCCTCCTGCGAGTAATGTTGCTCCTTCCCTAATTCCTGTTGAAATGTATGCTTCAACACTCTTTTGCTGCTTTTCTGAAACCATGGGTCCACATCGAGTACCATCAGCAAGAGGGTCCCCTGCGGTATATCCAGATACACGTGCAGATATAATTTCACACACATCATCTCTCATTGATTTTGGAATAATTAGTCGAGTAAGGGCTGAACATGTTTGACCCGAGTTTTGGAAACATGCCCCAATTGACTTTTTGGCAACTAATACTGGATCGGCATCATCTAGTGCCACATTTGCACTTTTCCCTCCAAGTTCTAATGTCACACGCTTTACAGTTGGTGCTGCGGCTTGACTAACTTGCACACCAGCTCCTGTTGAACCGGTAAAGGACACCATGTCAATATCGGGATGCCCAGATAGTAATTCTCCGACTTCGGATCCATGGCCACTGACTAAGTTGAAGACCCCCGCGGGCAAGTCAATATTGTCGATAATATCTGCCAGCAAGAAAGCATTCAATGGGGCTTCTTTACTAGGCTTGAGAACCATTGTGCATCCAGCCGCAAGTGCAGGTGCAACCTTACCAATGATTTGGTGTAATGGGAAATTCCAAGGTGTGATAAATGCGCAGATACCAACAGGTTCTTTCACAAGTAATGAATTACGAACTTGTTCTTCCCATTCAAAATTTTCGAGCATTTTCGCATAGGATCTTGTAACCACTCTTGGTGTACCAACCATTGCCATTCGACTGTAATCAATTGGTGTACCAACTTCTGCTGTAATAGTCTGTGCCAACTCTTCAGTATTTTCTTTAAGTGCCGCAGAAAGTTGGTTCAATACTGAAATTCTTTCTTCACATGTACTTGATTGCCATATCGGAAATGCTGCTTTTGCTGCTGCGACTGCAGCATTAACATCATCTGATGAACCAACTGGTACAGATCCAATAATTTGTTCTGTTGCTGGATTGATAACTTCGATGGTACCATTCCCGGTTGCATCGACCCATTCTCCTCCGATGTACAAACTATTCCGCTGCATCATAAGGGGGGCCAGTAATCGGCAACTTATGACATTACATGCATTTCAAGAATGAGAACAGTGACCGCTAGGTATGGCGCTGATAGTTAAACACCTTGATTCTGGTGTGGTGGTGGCGACACTTTCAGATGAGGCTGCTCGTAATGCATTCGATCGCAATTCGATGCAAGCAATTTCAGGTACATTGAATGAATTAATGGATGATTCTGAGGTACGTAGTGTTATTTTGACTGGTTCTGGGAAATTTTTCTGTGCCGGTGCAGATATCCGGGAATTTGATAAATCTGTGAAAAACGGGACAATTGGGGATTTAGTTGGTGATTTAACAGGTATTTTACATCCTTTACAGATTAGAATGAGGGGAGATTCCACAGTATTCATTGCAGCAATAAATGGTGCTGCTGCAGGTGGGGGACTAGGCCTTGCATTGGCTTGTGATGCTAGGATTGCTGTCCCCGAATCTCGACTATCAGCTGCATTTTTTAGATTAGGATTATCTCCTGATGGAGGGACAACTTGGCTTTTACCGCGATTAGTTGGAACTCAAACAACGAAACGTTTCTTCTTTAACGATGAAACATGGAATGGTGAAACTGCTCTATTGAAAGGTGCAGTTGACGAAGTTGTACATCTTGACGAGTTAATTCCTCGTTCAATTGAGATGGCTACAGATTGGGGCCGTTGGGCTGAAATGAGTCGGCGCAGCACAAAGCAATTACTTGATGCTCAAAGTTCGACATTTTTTGAAACTCAGTTAGAATTTGAACGTGCCCTAATTACTGCGGCTTCAATGACAGAGGATTTTGCTACAGGTGTCTCAGCATTTTTGGAAAAGAAAGAACCCGAATTTGAATAACACACCCTATGGGTGTGATTAATGACTCAAAACGGTCAAATCATCTAACCAATGATATCATAACTGATATTGATTGACAATTAGAATGATGTCACAATCACGTAGAGCATGTTCACTGTGCTTCTTGATAATAATGATGTCACTTTCTCCTTTCTTGATGTCCTCCTCTGCTCAAGGGCCATCTGAAGAATTGGGTACTGTAATTGATTCTGGTTGGGTCCAATTAGACTTGACGGATTCGAATGGCGATGGGCTTTCTACAGCAGATTTCCATCAGTTAATACCATATGGGGTTCAAATGGCTGATATTTCACTAGAAATCCAGGTAGATGGCTCCAATGGATACCACTTAGAAAACCCGCGAATCTGGTCACCATCATCAGGTTCTATGTTGCTTGACTGGTCAAATGGACCGGGACTAGGCCAATTACTTGATTTCAAAAATGGAGATCCACACAACGGGCGAATGACTCCCAAATCAGACTCCACAGCAACATGGCAATTACCTGAAAATTCAACTGTGACCGATATTATTCTTGAGGCTCTCCGACCAGTGGATCCCCTTGTATCATTGGCCCCATATATTCTTGATATTCAAGCCTCTGCGGTACACCCGTCTGATGGGCGATTGTACTTGGCCGTAAGTGGTGATTCCTTGCTGATGCTTGATGCAAGCGCATCACCTGTAATTATTGATCGAATTGAAGATGTTGATATCCATTCATTAGTTGTCGATTATAGCACTAATAGACTCCTGGGTCTTGAAAGCGATGGTAGTATACTATGTTGGAGTATTGTCACAGGGACTATTTGTGATGCCCCTTCTAATTTGGCCTCCCCCACTTCTCACCTTGCTATGGATCCATTCGGTATTCTTTGGGCCGCAGGGCCGGGACATCTTCATTCAAATGATGGAACTGGATGGCAAGAAGTCGCATCATCTTCATCTCTACAAGATTGGCCTGATGAAATAGTCACCGATATTCATTTTCTGGGTTCTGAAGTTTTAATTTCAACCAACGGTGGAGGAATTGCTCGTTGGAACAGTGTTTCAAATTCACTCTTGGGCATTTGGTCAACTGCCAATCATCTACCTAGCGACCACATCTCTGTACTTGAAGAGAAATATGGAACGTTATTTGTGGGTACATTTGATGAAGGTTTAGCACGGAAAGATTTGAACAGTGGGAATTGGTTAGCTGTTTGGCATGATGATAATTGGCTATCATCTAACAATATTGTAGATTTGTCTACACACGGCGATTCAATTTCTATTCTCACAAATGTAGGTTTACATGTGTACGATGTCATTCAATCATCATTTACTGGGAATTCAATGATGTCAGCAATGGGACTAAACCAAGATGGTATGGATTTAATTTCTTGGCCAACTGGTGGATTACGTGCACCACTCGAATCAGCATTAATGGTTAGTGATGGCAGTGGTAAATTGGCAGTGCTCAATGCATCTGCTGTCCCACAAGCACTTGGTGACTTACTTTTGGCAACCACACCTACTAATTTCGAGGTCTACAACGTCCTTGAACTAAATGGGGTTCTATATGCCGCAGGTGATGTTTGCATTGATCGTTTCAATGTACATACGCGCTCTTGGATGGAACCTTTATTCCCCGAAAATGGAGTAATTTCAATGACAACCGATGGATCAAGACTGTTTAGTGTAGGCGATGAGTTGTCGATTGATGTATGGGCGAGCAATGGTTCAAAAATAGAAACAATTACTCTTGGTATGTCTGCAAACCCAACATCACTAGCATGGGATTCGCTAACAGGTTCTCTCTTGGTTGCGATGGGTGAAGATGGATTGGGACGATTAGAGATGTCATCTGGGAGCATCGATGTTTGGAATGAAAATGATGATTTCGAAGATGGCTTCGCATTCGACGTTGTTGCCAGAAACGGAATTGCATTTGTACCGATTGAAGGTGAAGGCGTAGCCCGCGTTGATCTTGTGAGTGGGGATGTTCTCGGAACTTGGAAGTCTAGCGATGTTGATGATGTCGAACATGCCCCCATTGCAGTTGGCGAAGATCACGTGTATCTTGGATTGTATGATGCCGGCGTGTTTGTTTTCGATCGAGACACAGGAGAAATTGTTGAAACTTGGTCTGATTCTGATGAAGAGTGGTGGTGGTGGGTCGAGGAAGATCAATCAACATTTTCAGATCTTCCAAATTCGTGGGTCATTTCATTACACGTTGATTCAGATGATGAAGTATACATCGGTCATGAAATGGGATTTGTTCGTCATACAGATGATGGTTTTGATTCTCCAAATGGAGATGATATGTGGTTCGGAGGTAAAACGACAGCCTTTGCTAGTGAATCAAATAGATTGTATGCTTTGCAAGAATATCAAGGTCTTTGTATCTACCAGCGAGATGACCTTTCACTTATTGAATGTTGGAATAATAATCCAAGGGCAACCGTTCAAATTGACGTTACAGATGGTAATTCACTGACCATACCGTCCCCCAACAGACTTTATGTTTCTACAGACCATGGTGCGTATCTCATAGATACACTCAATGAAACCATATTGCAATCTTGGTCCTCTGGAGGTTCTACATGGAACACACCAGTTATCGTTTGGAATGATATTGCCCATTTGGGAGTAGATGGAATTGGTGTTGCTAGATATGATTTGAATAGTCAAATTTGGCTACCTCCTTGGGATGCGTCATCTGGGCAAATTCCAGATAATGGTGTAACTGCATTAAGTGATGATTTGAATAATGCCCATCTTTGGGTCGGTGGCGACTTTGGCTTAGTTGAAATCGACATGAATTCTGCGAACCAAATTCAATCTTGGGATCATTCATCTGATCCTCAAGTTTCACCCCATGCTCCTCAACAATTAGTAAGAATAGGCGATGTGTTACATTATCTTGAAACTCCTCCTGAGCGAAGAGATATACCCATTTTTGGTGAAGACGATATTGGATTTGGTATTCTATCAATTGACGAAGGAAGTGACACTTCGGGACGTCAGCGTCCAGGAGGTGGTGGTAATGGTTTTGGCCAACCTACAACTAGGGTTTATCGTTACGATATAGATGATGCCGAGAGACTGAGTAGTCTCCGCCCATCATATTTGACATCGGGGAATCAAAATGGTTTATCCATAATTGGAATGGAGAATGTCCGTGACGATGAACTTTGGATTGGAGTTGGGAAGCCCACATCATATCATTGGAGTAATGATCCCGCGGGCATTGCACGCTGGGATGCAGGAGCAGGAGAATGGTTGGATGACATCGATCCTGATAGTTCAGTAGAGGATGATGGTTTAGTTGCCTTGTTGGGAGATTGTGATGAAACAAGCATCCAAGAAGATTCAGAATCATGTCTCGTATTCACATCCTATGGACCAGATCATCATCGTATGATGTGGTTGGATGGTACTATAGAAGCGGAACCATTAATCGAAGGCCCAATTCGTTCTGGAGTAACTTGGGATGGACATGGTCTGTTAGCCACTCCTAATGGTGTAGTTCGCCTCTCAACTTCAAATTGGGCATTCGCAGACACATGGGAAGCCGGAGATGGGCTACCTCCATCTGCATCTAATAATGTCCGGGCTCTCGAAGTGGTTGGTGAAGATTTGTGGATGATTACTAAATCGTCATCTTCAAGTTCCTCTTCTCAAATTCATCGATTAAATGGGTCTACAAATCAATGGATGACTTGGTCAGGTTCCAGTACAGATGAAATTGTAGACGGTACTGGAATCACTATTGAAATGTGTGGAGATATAATCCACTTTGGATTCTATGGGGAAATATGGAACAGCGAAGGAGGAATTTCTCGCTTCAACCCAGTTGAAGATGAATGGCTAGAGCCCTTTGAATCTGAATGGGGAGATGTTTTTGATGATGGTGGTCGACAATTTGAAGATTCAATTGATGGGCTGATGTGGAGTTCAGTTTCAGCCTTGGCTTGTGATTCTCAAGATATATTGTACATTGGAGTTGATGATTTCGGTGATGGAATTCAGCGTTATGATTCTACTGAAGATGAATGGTTATATCCAATTTATTCCGACGAATATGACTTGGGTTTTTCATCAGTTGCATACGATGCGATGCATTGGACCGACAGCATCCTAGCTATCGGCCACTTGCAGGATGGTGGCATGGAAGGAGCATTTTCATTGATTCCAGTACTTGGGGATTGGGTTGGAAATGGAAGAAGTGTTGATTATGGCTTCAGTTCCACATCCATAGTTCCTTACCCCCAAATCGTTGGAACTTCAGCAGATTGGATTGTTGCCCAACCTGGTGCAAATGGCCATGGGCGGACAAAAATATTCAATTCCTTGGGTGATGACTTCGGAACCCTTGACACTTGGACTGGGATGACTGATGGCCGCGCCCGTCATTTTGCAGGTAACAATTCACATGTCTATGGGGCATTTCTTTCTTCTAATTCTGATAGAACAGATGGCTCAACGATGATTCTTGAAGGCGTTCAAGTTGGAGAAGGAGATATTGAATGGTTACGATCATGGGAACTTTCCTATGCAGGAATTGAGCGGTTATTATTGGATGGTGGAATACTCTGGATTACAACAAGATATTCGGGCTTGCATCGAATTGATTTAGCGACAGGAAATATGAATGCCATGCCACCCACTGCCCACGACAGTCTTTCATTCATGGTTCCGTATGATGGTGATATTGTAATCGGCCTTAGCGCAGTAGAAATGTCTGCCGGTGTGGCAGTATTTGATTTGGATAACAGTCAATTTGTTGGTGGTGCCTTGATTCCAGGTTTACCCTCGCCACAAGTCAAGGATATAGTTGAAAATGATGGCCATATTTGGTTTGCAACTCCTGGTGGCGTGGGCTCTTGGAATATTGCTTCGGGTACCTGGGGTCCAACAATTAGTGTGGGTAATGGATTAACTTCCAGTGAAATACGTGGGTTAGAAGTAGTGAGCAGTGAACTTTGGGTTTCTACGTTTGGAGGATTATGTGTTGTAGATACTTCATCCACTCCTAATGTCCAACAATGTCTTACTCGCAATCAGGGATTAGCGGGAACTTCCAGTGTAGATATCACTAGTGATGGGGGTTTAATTTACACGAGCCACGATGGTTTCGGTTCCACAAGACCAGGTGCAACCCAGGTTCGAGGAGTAGATCGTAATGCCTTGATTCAATATCACGCAGATTCTTTGCCTAGCAACGATGTTACAGCAATAGCAGCAGATGGTTGGGGCGTACACATAGCCACTCAAGCAGAACCCCTCTCTCATTGGAATGCAGCGACAAATCAAATGGAAAATGGAATTGTTTCCTCAGATACAGGAGATTGGCCAATAACTAGTTTATCGAGTAATGGTCAGATTTTATTGGCTGGAACTGCAGGTATTCTGCATAGGATATCTGTTCAAGGTGTAGGACACCCCTTGCTTAATTCAACTGGAGCACCAGGCATAGTATCAACAATTCAGGGACAATATGGGACTTGGGTTGCCTCTGGAGAATCGGGTGTACGTCCGTTTGGTGCCCATTCAGGGTATCAAATTCTCTCTCAAATTATCGATAAGAGAGCTACACCATTGAGAGCATCATTGGGAGTGGAGATGACTGACATAACTACGGAAGCAAGGCCAGGAAACTCATTTTCTCTTGACTTGGGAACTGGAGTCCTCATTGGAGGAAACAACAGTGCGCTCATTCTTTCTGAAACTCCTCTCATTTTCAGTAGTGATGTTGAAGGTGCCGCTGTCTGGGCCCGTACAAATATACTGAATTATTCTGGGATATGGGATTTGTCTGCCACAGACGAGGGTATGCGTTCAATTCTACAAACTGTGGCTTTTGGTGCAACTAACGAAAGCGGACATGATTTACACCTAAGATTTGATTCTCCTTCAGAAGGTTCAATATTAGTGCGTTTAACTTACACAGCAATTCCATCAGATTCGCCTGTACAATTGCTTCTATTAGAGGATAGGCCTAATGACGGAGGGGATGCGTTGATTGCAACTTGGACTCCTACTCTTGAAGCGGGCTTCACTCAGTACAATGTTTACGCAACTCAAGGGGATGTGTCATCATGGCCACCATCAGTTTCAGAATTAGCATTGATAACACCAGATTTGATAATCCCTGAACGCTTCAATGTCCAAGGCTTACTGACAACTGCGGAGGGCTTTAATTTCACAACTAACGTAGACACATATGTTGTCGTTGCAGTTCAATACAGCAATGGGAACGTCTCGAATGCAAGCGGAACCTTAGGCCCAGTTCGGCCTTTCGATGACATTCCAATGGCACCTACTTGGGCAAGCACTGAAATTGATGAGAGTTCGGTCAAAGTTGAGTGGGAGTATTGCACAGCTCTTGATTACATGTTCAGTCAATTTGATTATTCTACTAGCCCACTTGCACCCCTAGAGTCGTGGCAGGGTGGTTGGCAGGGGGAGGAGGTAAACCCTGCTTTAGGAGATAATTTCACTAGTGTACCTTTGCTAGGTTTACCGGTTTGGGCTCGGATATATTGCGTAGACGATACCTGGCAAATAGATATAGAAAACCCTCTTCTAATTGGCCCATTCACAACTTCGATTGAGAATGACACCGATGCTCCAGCCCCTCTTGACTGGGTATTGGTAGATGATCATCCAGATGATGCGGGAAGTGCCCTCGATATTTCCTGGGCTGAATCGGAGGCTGATGATTGTGCTTTGTACGCAGTCCATCTCACTCCTGTGAATGGAGCCTTGCCACCCCTAAGCACGAACCAAATCCCAATTGTCAAATGGATTTCGGGATGTGAAAACACTGAAACGATGATTTCGGGTCTGGAAAATGGCCAACCGTATTGGGTTACAGTTGTCGCATATGATCACCAATTAAATGCAGGTTCTGAAAATAATCCTTGGGATGAAGGGATACCTTTGGCAGATCTCAGAGAAACTGAAGCCCCCGGTCGAATCGATAGTATCTATGCAATTGACGCACCAAATGATTCAGGAAACTCCATTGAAATTAGTTGGGTTCAATCTTCTGATATTGATGTCGCTTACTACACAATTTGGATTTCTGAACATGATGTATCAGATGTGTCAGATATGTGGCCTCGTTGCTCGTTTTATCTTGACACCTGCGCTGAGATGATTTTGGATGTGGAATTGTCCAGTGGAATTAATCAGAGTACTGTAATTCGTAAAGGATTATATGGGAATGGGTTAGGAAATAGTATCAGAGTTGAAATTATTCCAGATATTGAGTTATTTGTCTCAATTTCTGTCCATGATGAAGATGGTAATGTACATCTCAATGACTTGGTGACAACTAAAGTGACACCAGTAGACAATCTAAGAGATTTGGAACCTCCATCTCGAATGGATCGTCCTTTGCTATCTGATGTAGTGGGTGATTATGGCAATGCGCTATGGATGGAATTTACGCCTTCAGTTGCAACAGATCTTGCTTGGTACGAGATTTATGTTGAACCATTTGAATATGAGGATGTTTGCAATTTACAACCAACATTGTTACTCCCCGTTGACTCTGAACAACCTCTCAAATTAATTCGCTTCTCAAGTGGCCGATTCTTGCAATCAGGCGAAGTCGCAACTGTTACTATTGTAGCAGTCGATGCTTCTGCTAATGCAAATTGCGAGGATATATTGACTGCTTCAATGGCCCCCATCGCAGATGCTGAACCAGTTGATGTGAATCCATCTGTTGATGAGTTATCTGCAATTTGGATTGAAAATGGTACTGCGCTCGAGATCACGTGGGAGCGGACTCAGGATTCTCGTCCAGGGCTTTCAATATATATTTCAGATTCAAGATTTGCTGTAACAGGTCAATCAGAACTAGTGGCAACTAATGTTCAAAGGGATGTATTTGTAATACGAATTGTAGATGACGAACCGATTGACTCCACTAAATACTGGTGGGTTGCAGTTACTAATGATCATGCTGTGGGGCAAATCGTTCAGGTTTCACCAACCGAAGTTGCGCCATTTGGGATGGATAATGAAGCAAATGATGTGACCCTAATTGATAATTTGGGCCTAATTGTGGCCTTAATCAGCATATTTATTCTATTATCTGCTTTGGCCGTAGTTGTAGTAATGAGAAGAAGTCGAGGATTAGGAAATGAATTCTTAGATCAGTCAAATTTGGTTTCTGGGGAAATAGATATGACAAACGATATGTGGAAATCCGCAGAAACTGAATCAATGCAAACCCCCTCTGAAAGCGACTCATTACCCTCGATGATCAGTCCTGAGGGTGCTGACACATCGTTCATAGATGATTTACTCTGATTAGAGTGGCAGATCATCTCGGTTTTGTTTTTCGCCAGATTTCCAATTGTAAATCCCACTCCCTGATTTCTTCCCCAAATCTCCGGCCTTGACAAGGGCACTAAGTAGTGGGTGTGGAATATAGCGGTCATCATCATGTGCTTTGGCTAGATTTTCCAATATGTGATGACGTACATCGAGTCCGACAAGATCTGTTAATTCCAATGGCCCCATTGGATGCCGGTATCCCAGTGTCATTGCAGTATCAATATCGGAAGCACTAGCAACACCTTCTGCTAGCATTCGAATTGCTTCATTCCCAAGAACCACACCAAGACGTGAAGTTGCAAATCCTGCAATATCATTCACCATGATTGTAGTTTTACCCATTGCTTTGCCAATTGATTCTGCAAGTGCTGCAGTTTCGTCACTAGTTGTATCAGCTCTAATTAATTCTAGGAGTTTCATTATTGGTACTGGATTGAAGAAGTGCATTCCAATCACTTTGTCACTCCGTCCGCTGGCATTTGCAATATCAGTTATTGATAATCCAGATGTATTGGTTGCTAGAATGCAGTGAGGGGGGGCATATTTGTGTAGGTCAACAAAAATTCGATGCTTTAATTCAGGAATTTCAGGCACAGCTTCGATTACCAAATCAGCATTAGAAACAGCTCCTTTCAGATCTGAAACCGCTTGCACATTTTGAGACCACTTTGCCTTTTGCTCTGGCGTTGTTTTTCCACGAGCAATTCCTTTTTCCCAAAAGTCATTAATTACTTCCATTCCTTTTTCTAACCCTTCTGGAAATGCATCGAATAAATTCGTTTTGTATCCAGTTTGAGCACAAACTTGAGCAATACCAGCACCCATTGTACCTGCGCCAATAATGGCAACAGTACGGATCGACAATTTCATTCCTCCTTGCCATAAGAAGCAAGTGCTGATTGGAAAAGACGTTGTCTTGGCACATCGTGCTCAAGGAATGAATAGAATGGGGCCAGATTTTTTAACAATTCAATTGAGGCTGCATATGCTCCATAAGTGAAGGGACAAGCATCCTTTGTGTCTGGGATGTCAAAACCTAATTTCGCAAGCCCCTTCCTTGTGTTTTCGTCCCAAATCGCATAAGTATGCTTGGTAAAATGTAAGTAAGCAGACAATCTTTTTACATCACTTCTCGCTTCATCAGTTAGACTTTCTATTAGTAGCGTATCTGGGTAGCGTACTGCATAGAGGAAGAGAAGCACCTCGCGTTCAGTATCACTTTTCCACCCTCTTTGTTCAAACCCCATCCACTCATCAATCATATCGAGTGTGTGACTAGAATAGGGGCGACAGATACGGTATAGCAATTCTTCGTAACCATCAGCATCTTGTCCGGTAGAATGGTGATGCGAATGAAATAATTCAGGCACTCGTGCAAAGAACGGCTGCAACTTTTTCCGCTCAACATTGAGTAGCCCATAGGCCAGCATTGTCATACATTCAACTCCGCATCAATTCCCTTTCCACTCGCGATATTGAATCCATTCTTGAGTGAGATATTCTTCCATCAATTTTTTCTCATCGGCTTCAGTCGGTAACACTGAATTGAGGTAGGCTTCCCAATCATCATCATTACCTTCAAATGATTCACCATGGACATCATACCGAATACCATGATGAAGACCAATACCTCGATTGAATTTGTCACTAGGGATGAATAATTCCGGCTCTCCCTCCTTTCGAGGTTTAGATATTCGACGCATCTCTTCTTTGAGCTCTTCCCAATACAAATTCCGACTTGCTTCATTCAAATGGTCCCGGTCAGCATCCTCATCACTTTCCCTTTCGTCATATCGCCCTTTAATCCCATACACATAGGCCCATTGTGCCGATGTACTTTCATCAGTACCGAATAAGTCTAGTCCAGTACTTACCCACTTGTTAATGTACTTCTGAAGGAATGAAATTGGAATTAGACCTTGTTTCACAATCCGTCGTAATCCATTTGCCCCTGTGCCCAAATGGAATGATTCTTCTTTGAGCATGGGTCCCATACTTGCTGCCAATGGTTTGAATGAGGATGTACTGAGCATTTTCAACTGATATTTCCCATCACGATCAATGAAGTGCGTAAAACAGAAAAAATCAAGCCAATGGTCAATTGGCTCATTGAATGAACCTAGAAGGCGACCCCGTTCTTCTTCCCCTCGTGTTTGATTACCCATTGAGTTTCGTTCAAGCAATTTCATTGCTTCTCGTACACCTTGCTCACCAAAGAAAGTGCACAACAAGTAAGCCATTTGCCAACCATGTCGTTGTTCTTCGCACATGATTCTGAGAGCTGACTTTTTATCATATTCAGTGGGGGCTGAGTCGAGCAAATGGTTTTGTTGCTCGACGCTAGCGAATTCAGTATCTCCTTGAACAGTCACCATTGAAATAATTGCATCTCGAATGTTTTGCTGAGGAACTTGCATTCTTCTTTCCCACTTAGGCATTCCTTCAAAGTCTCCGAATTCAATGGAATCACCAGCTGTATCCCAATCGAATTTGATATCGAATGTGTAATCTCCCAACCAACTTGGGTCAAATCCAATTCTTGTTTGCCATTCTTGGAACTCTGAAATCCACGCTTCAAAGTTCGGTGTATACGTCTCGACGATTTCGGTCGTGCTCATATCTGTCCCGTAGGGACAGTTATATTTGAATTAGTGTTTTTTCAATTTACTTCCCAGAGAAGCGGGGAGTTCTGCGTTCAACATAGGACGCAATGCCTTCTTTTGCATCATCGGATTGGAAAAGGTCAGATTGTAATTCACGTTCAAGAGCAAGATGATATTCTAATGGCATCTCCAATCCGCTTTGTACACTGCGTTTAATGTTTCCAATCGCCTTAGCGGCAGCAAGCGGCAGGGTGAATTGCCCAGCATAATCAATTACATCTTGTCGGAATTCATCAAGTGTCATACTGTCATAGAGGTCATGGACCAAACTCATTTCTTTTGCTTCTTCAAAGGAGAATTTTCGCCCAGTCACCATAATTTCCATTGCTCTGGCCTTACCGACTAAACGTGATAAACGAGCAGTACCTCCTGTGCCGGCAAGGACACCAAGGGCTACCTCAGGTAATCCAATTTGGAAATTCCCCTTCTTTGCAATTCGAATATCTGCCGCCATGGCAATTTCTAATCCCCCACCAACAGTGTGTCCGTTGAGAGCTGCAATCACTAACTTCGGTGTTTGTTCGAGGCGCGATAGAGTCTCATTTGCATGCAGGCAAAAGAAATACTTGTAACGAGGTGTCAAACTGTTTAGGTAATTGATACTCGCTCCTGCTGAGAAGAACTTGTCACCGTGACCGGTGAGTAAAATTACGCTTACATCACCATCAAAACGTGCGTTCAGGATGGCCTGATCAATATCTTCCCACATTTCACGAGTATAGGTATTGACAGGAGTTTTCCCTTCGACAAGAGGTTTTCCGTCTGAATCTGAAGTAAGTTCGATTATAGCAATACCGTTGCTAGTAACGCCATAATTCACTAGGTTGTTTGACATTGCTTCCATTGTTGGCCAATTAGTCATGCGGTGCCGACCTAGAGCAGGCATATGAAATCAACGCAGCCGCATCGGCCCCGTAGGGGCCGCTCAAATCTTCATCTCGGTTGAGATGAATTGTCTAGTTCCGTTGCTGACATGCAATACCTCTGAATGTACTGCTGCACGTCCACCTCCTAGGAATTCTACTCCTGGAAGGTACCCTGAGCACACTCCAGATGCGACAAATATGGCATCACTTGAATTACATAAGTCATCACGAGTCCATATTTTGTCAATATCGTCGCCAACCATTTGACGTGCACGGCTTTCATGGTCTTCATTAGTTGTCACCAATTTCCCCTCAAAATGACCACCTAAGCCGCGCAAAGCCGTTGCTGTAATCACACCTTCAGGTGCAGCACCAATCCCCATCAGCATATCAATATCTGAATTTGGGTCAGCAGCATTCAATGCAGCAGCGACATCTCCGTCCCCAATCAAGGGGACCGCAACCCCAAGGTCACGCAGAGTTTTGATTAGTTTTTCATGACGTGGGCGATCCATAACGACAACTTTGAGATCCTCAGGTTTCTTTTCCAAGATGGTGCAGGCTTGTTCAATATTCCATGCAGGCTCTGCTTCAAGGCTAAGTTGACCATTTAATTCGGCCCCACCAGCGATTTTGTCCATGTAACAATCTGGTGCATGAAGTAAAGTTCCACGGGGTGCAGCAGCTAGTACGGCAATTGCATTTGGTAAATCTAAGGCACAGTGGTTGGTACATTCTAATGGGTCAACAGCAATATCGATTTGAGGTGCACCACTAACGCCTTGTAGGGAACCTAGTGGTTCTCCAATGTATAGCATGGGTGCATCATCCCGTTCTCCTTCTCCAATAGCTACTCGTCCATCAAATGGGACAGTATCGAATACTGATCGCATAGCCTCTACAGCGGCCCCATCAGCCTTTTTTCGCTCACCTCGTCCACGCCATCTCGCTGCCGCAATTGCTGCTTGTTCACAAGCGCGGAGGAAGTGATCTGAGAGTTCCGATGTACTCGTCATGTATGGCGCGAGGCGGTGGAGGTTCTCAATCCTGCGCTTCACCCTTGCGCTTTTCAAGAACAGTAATTCCACGGATTCTCGTGGATGGATATTGACCATCGTTATCTTTTTCAATTGATTTAACCATGTCCCACACACAAAGAAGACCGGCTGTAACTCCACACAATGCCTCCATTTCGACACCTGTTTTCCAGTGAGTTTCAACATGAACTGTGCAGCGAAGTGAATTGTCTTCCCAATCCCAATTCACTGAACATCCTTCTATTGGGATGACGTGGCAATGAGGAATTGTTCGAGGCGTTTCTTTTACTGCTTGAATCGCTGCAACCATGCTTGCTTCCAAAACATCTCCCTTTGACACAACACCATTTTGAATTGATTGGAAAGAATTTGGAGACAAATCAAGTATACCAGTGGCCGTAGCACTTCGATAAATTTTCGGTTTATGTCCAATGGGAATAATTGCTTCTGTCATCCTAAACCCCCTTTCCAAAATTCACCGTCTGCCCTAACTTCTTTTTTCCACAGAGGGGCTTGGGTTTTTAGTTCGTCTATGAGCCAAGCACAAGCAGAAAAGCCTTCTTTCCGATGTTGACTAGCCACATGAATACAAACAATATTCTCCCCAGGCATCACTATTCCTGTACGATGACTCATTGCAATACTTTTCACACCAAAGTTGGTAATGGCTTCAGAGGCAAGTTGATTTAAGACAAGGGGTAATTTCTCTACCCATGCATCAAATTCTAATTGATACACTTCTATGCCCTCATCAGTACCACGTGTTAGTCCAAGGAAGGATACGATACTCCCACATCCTTCGATATTTAATTTTGAACGCAACTCATCTGATTTGAGATTTTCAGGTGCATTTTCAATTAATATTTGTGACATCCCAACTCCTCTACAATCATTTTTTTTTACCAATGGAGTCGACAGACAGTCCTCTCGCATAGAGGCCAAGACCTCTTTTGTCATCAATCCGACGGCGACGAATCCTTCAAGCCATAGAGGCATCTCCGAGTTATGATGATGGCAAAAATCTCGCCTGACGAACCCATCCATATCTTGGGTGCTGGCCTCTCAGGATTATCGGCTGCCACATTACTTGCTAAAGGTGGTAGGGAAGTACATGTTTATGAGGTCCGTGGTGATAGTGGGGCACGATTTGATGGGGATTTCCAAGGTCTAGAAAATTGGACCAGTTCACGTGATTTCTTTGATGAAATGCGAGAATGGGGTTTGGACCCCGATGCCTTCAAATCGACTCTTTTTAGTGAAATCGATTTGATACATCCTGATGATAAAATTACGAATCCAATTACTGGGCCAGGTGGCGCATTTCGCATTGTAGAACGTGGTACGGATGAGCATTGCATTGATCAAGGTTTCAAACGGATGGCAATTGCAGCAGGTGTAAATATTCATTATGGGGTGAAACGTACTCCCGATGAGTGCCATATTGTTGCAGCAGGTCCAAAAGATAGCAGCGCAGTTGCATTTGGAGAAGTGTTTGAAACAACTCATGAAAACATAACTGCTTTCCAACTAAATGACAAATTAGCTCCAGGTGCATATTCATACTTGATTATCATTGATGGTGTAGGTCTGATTTGCACCTGCCTTTGGCGAAAACAAAGACGGACAGAGAGATATCTGAATGAAACCATTGCTTGGTATGAGCAGCACTACGAGTTGAATCGAAAACCAATCAAGCGTGTAGGTGGTAAAGGTGATTTTTCTTTACCTAGTCAATATGTGCACAAAGGTCGTTGGTATGTGGGTGAGGCAGGAGGTCTTCAAGATTTCATGTGGGGTTTTGGAATGCGCTATGCAATTACATCAGGAGCAATGGCGGCACAAGATATTCTTGGAGGCCGATCATATGAGGAACAAGTCCGGAAACACCTTGTTCCATTGGTGAAAATCAGCGCAATTAATCGTTGGCTTTTGAATCGAGTGGGGGACCGAGGTTTCAAACGAATTGCTAATTATTGGATGAAAAATCAGACGAAGAATGGTGATGGACTAGTGTTCATGAAATGGATATATCAGCCTGGCATTTTTCGGAAGTCGTTGTGGCCGTTAGTCCGATTGGGAATGCTTCGCAAGAAGAAACTAAAGGATGGCCGTAGGGTATTACATATGCCGTTCAGAAAATCTCTGAAACGAGACAATTGGGAACCAAGTACAAGGGCTGAAGAAATAGGGGCGCAGTGGAAGACCCATCGAAAGTCTGGCGGCTCTACTTCGTTCGGTGCCGATGACCAATAATGTGGCCCTAATTTCAGAGTTTTCTTTGACGATGATTTGAAGGACATGTGGTCACTCGTGCTGTTATGGACAAAGCACTCCTTGAAGCCACAGCAGCAGCATTGGTCGCCTCTGGTAAGGGAATTCTCGCAGCGGATGAGAGCAATGGAACGATGACGAAGCGCTTAGAAGGCGCGGGCATCGAATCCAGTGAAGAAGCACGTCGCGCTTATCGGGCAAATCTGTTCGCAACGCCTGGCTGCGAATCAGCTGTCAGTGGAGTGATTCTGTATGATGAAACAATCCGACAGAACATGGATGATGGGACTTCAATCCCTGATTACCTGAACTCGCGTGGTATGCTGCCGGGAATTAAAGTCGACACAGGTACAATTGATTTCGACGGATGCCCCGGAGAGAAAGTCACCAAAGGTATTGAGGCAGAACCCGAAAATGGATGGGCCGATTTAGGAACACGTTGTGCTGAATATTTTGAGATGGGTGCTCGATTTGCAAAATGGCGTGCAGTTATCCAGATTGAAGGTAGGGAAAAGCCAAGCAATGCTTGTATGTCAGCTAATGCAGAGGCATTGGCACGTTACGCCGCGATTTGTCAGGAGAATGGCCTTGTTCCCATTATCGAGCCCGAGGTTCTAATGGAAGGTTCACACAATTATCTCGAATGTTTTGTCGCGACTATGACAATGTTCCAGAAAACGTTTGAAGAATGCAAAGTACAGGGTGTCCACCTTGCCGGAACATTACTAAAACCAAACATGATTATTGGAGGAAACGGGTATCGTGGAGCTGAACAAACCCGTGATGATGTTGCGGCAAGCACAGTCATTTGTCTCACTCATTTCGTCCCCCATGATGTTGGTGGTATCGTATTCCTTTCGGGCGGTCAATCTGATGAAGAAGCAACAGATCATCTCAATCGAATGAATTCAATGTCTGGGGTGTATTCAGAACACCCTTGGGAACTCTCGTATTCGTATGGCCGGGCACTTCAGGCTGCAGCACTCAAGGCGTGGGCAGAGGAAGGGGCAGAGGCCAGCCAAGCAGCCTTTGCTCACCGGGCCAAGATGAACTCACTGGCACGTAGTGGCGACTGGGATATCAGTTTGGAATAGGTTCCATTCTGAAACAAAAAAATGCCGAACACCTTGGAACCGAAGTTCCAAGGTATCCGGCCGAAATTCTAGTTCGTGTTCAGCGATTTTTATTTCGATCCATGAGGATTGGACCTTCGCCATCCCATTCAGGGTAATTGTCTGCAACCCAAATTCGTGTTGCCCATTCACAGATGTCATATCCGCCTGATAGGATACCGCTTCGCTTGATATAACCAACTTTGACTATGTCCTTATCTTTACTAAGTACGTTGCCAAGTTGTTGGCTTGTTGTTCCGTGTCGCATGGTGCTATTGATGTGCTCCAATATTTCAGCTGTGTTGCGCGGGCGCTCAGCCAAAAACGACTTAATTTTCTCTCGAATTCTTACTGTTTTCATTTTCTTTCCTCCTTTTGTCCGGTTTCCCTGTGACGACTTTCTTCTCCCCACGCCTCTGTCAGATGCCGTCTGACCCGAGCGATTGCTGTCATTGATATAACCGTTGGGGCGGCAAAATCTATTTCGTTACGTAATGATACGTGAAAATTAACTCTAAGTTGGGAAATACCTACTTTAGTTTCTACAGCAGTCCTTTTTCCAGTGGAAATACATAACTTAATGTAACTATTGGAATAATTGAAGTACAAAGAATTACTGGGGTTGGTTAGAGACCATCCATCAAAGTCCTTGGAAGTGAGACAATTGTCAGACGATATAGTCGTAGATTCAGAGCAAAAAGTTTCAGTAAAGTTGAGATTCAAGAGAATTAGAAGTGGGGTACGTCGCCGTATCATGGATCGTTTAGGTGAAGGCAGAGCCACAGTTGCAAACATTGCAAAAGATGTCGGTTTGCGGATGCCACACGCATCTGCAGAATTGAAGAGATTACGTGAAGATGGTCTAATTGCATCTGATGAAGAAACTGGAGCAAGAGGCGCACAATTAGCTCTCACGGCATCAGGGTGGGATGTATTACGTGGAGATGAAATTGCGCGTCTTCAAGCATTACCAATATCAAAACCACCTAGTGATGCATTGGGAAGAATAGTTTCTGTCAGTGGAGAAAACATACTAATTGCATTTGTGCGTAGACCCGTAGATGGACCTTTGGCTATGCCCACCCATCCGTTAACGGATGATTCTTCAGGTTCAATACAGTTTGGAGATACAGAATGGAATTGGCTTGAACCACGTGAACGTCGTCCTCGGTGGCTTGATTCTACAGAATTCCAACCTGTTCCAGCTCCAGTGGCGAGTTTGAACCCAGGTCATTTAGACACATGGGGGCTTGAATATTCAGTAGTGGGGTTGCAAAGGTTTCGCTCAATCGAACCCGATACGATGAAATTAGGAATTGGTTCATGGTTTGGTGAACCAAAACAAAGTAAGGCGATTCATTTACCTAGGCAAATACCCATGGATGGGGAGTGGCGATTAGGATCGATATCAGCTGAAGGTTCTGAAGTGCGCCCCTCAGTCCCAATAATTGGGATTGGATTGGATCGTCTTTCTCGAGAATCATTGCTCTTATCCGCAGCAGTTGGAGCCGTTGTGATTACTGCACAATCTAAATTACAATTAAAATCAAGAGCATTTCCTGTTGACATTTTAGAACATTGGATGAAAACAGCTCACTCTAGATTACGTAATGAAGATCGAATTGAGAGATTAATAGCACTCCGAAATGCCGTATTACATCCTGAAGATGCGAAATTGAGACGAAAGGTAGATGATTCTACATGGAGAAAGTTTAGACAACATTGGGGTGATTCTGAATGGTCAAGTGATATGTTAACAAAAGGCCAATTAATGAATACCAATTCACTGTCAAGGTTAGCAGAATCAGCAGTTATTTCTTGGGCGTTGGAATATGAATCTGATTTGAAATTTTGTTTGGAAATATCAAGCCCATCTCTTTCAGATTTATTTCAACAAGGAGTAGGTTCACATTTCCGCATCATCATGGCCGATCAATGGAGCCCAAATTTACCGATCAATATTATTCAACCACATCCAGTATTACCCTCAATGTGGGCTCAACTTTCATTGGAAAGCATACACATCCCGATAAATTTGGCATCCTCTGGTTCAATAACTGCGTTTAAGGAAGAAATAATTTGGAAAGTTCCCACGCAGGCCTCTGAAGTAATAATTTGCAAAAAACAACTTGGTGAAATAGAGGGCGAAAGTTTCGTTGTAGAATTAAGTGGAAATGAATCAATGGAACAATTGATTCGTGCAGCAGTACTTTGCTACCCAATTGGAAATGAGGATTGGGCTAATCGAATGGAAATCGATCATCCAATTGTAGCATGGATTGCCTCCGCCCCCGAATATCGTTGGAGCCGATGGCAACGATTACAATTTACACTTGGAAGAAAATGGCTTGACTTAATGGAACCATCCGATATCCCGTTAGATGCAATTGCTTCAGCAGCAATCAATTCTCCACCGAAGTGGAGCCGTTATCTTGCAGATTCTATGCGAAAAAAAATTCGTATTGATGAAGATATAGCTCATCAATTACGACAATCTGCTGAGCTCGCCCCTCATACAGAAACCGCTTGGGTTGCCAGTATTTTGTGTGCAGAAATCGCATGGTTAAATCACGATCAGCAAAGAGATGTATCTACGTGGGGATTAGACCGATTTATTGACGCTCCACCATCTCGTTGCCACGCTTCTATAATTGGAATTGACTGGTTATCTCAACATTTCCCTGAACAATTAGAATCTAATGCAGATAATTGGCGACTTCGTTTGAGAAATATCGCTTTTTCACTCCCTACAGATCATGATTTGAATCTCTGGGCACAGTTAGATGATTGGTTCAGTTTAGATGCAAGACCTACATATTCGGTAATGCGCTTGATTGTTGAAAGATTACCTGAGGAATGGTGGGCACCTGTTGCTGAAACACTCTTAACAGCCCTTTCTGAGGATTCCGATGGAATTGAGTTCCTAGGAAATATGGATGTAGCATGGCCCGCATTAATTCTCCGACCCAAAGAAGAAGAACATCGGTTACCTGGGGGAACAACAATTTTGCACGGAGGAGTTCGTAGAACATTACTAGCGCGAATTGAGAGGTTATTGGAAAGAAGTAATTGGTTTGAAACTGGTGAAGTTGGAATCGGTGCTCAAATGATATCAGATCTGAAAGACGCCCTTCAATCAAGTAGAACCCTTACAAAACCTCGTAAGGGCCGTACACATCCAAGGGTTGGGTGGTTAGCAGTCCCCATTCATTTGTGGCCACCAAGTGATTTACGAGATATTTCTGAAGGCGACCCTAGAATTACATCAAGGCTTATAAAAAATATATCTGGATGGCACTCAGATTTGTCAAGAAATCCATTCGATATCTGATTTCTGTATTCATAGCATTCAAATTGTAGTACTAATCCGGCGGTTTACCCGGCAGCAACACCGCTGTGAGCCCTTCCCCGCCGGGTTGGGCAGTGATCTAGTGGCACCAATGCCGGGCCTCCCACCCATCGAAGACCGACCGGACCCTTTTGGGAATGAACGTTGGTGCAAGGGGTGGGGTACCGAACCGGGTATGGGTCCCCACATGACTACGGGATGATTGATGGGACAACCCCCCGGTCCGACAGATGCCCCGGGGCTGGGTCAGGACCACGAGCCAAGGCGATGAAATGGTCCGTTACGCCCTGGGGCACACTTTTTCTTCCGCCGAATTGAAAGACTACACCCACTAGGGTCCAAGTGAGGGACGTAGCATGTCTGGTAGTCTTTGTCTTGTTGGCGGAACTTTTGACCGCCTCCATTTAGGGCATCAAACTCTTCTTGAGTCTGTTAGTAATTTTGATAACGCTGAAGTTTGGATAACTGCTGACTCTATTGCTCAACAAAAAGATCCACGTATCCAACCTTACGATGAGAGAGTACAATCAATCCTAAATTGGAAACCAGATTACAATTTTGCAATACATTGTTTGGAAGATCAATATGGTCCTGCCCCAACACATCAAGAAGCAACACATATTGTTTGTACAAGTGAGACTAAGTTGAATTGCTTTGAAATTAATAAAAAGAGGTTGAATAACGGATTAGAAGAACTCATTCTTGTAGAAGTAGACCATACTCTTGCAAAGGACGGTTTGCCAATATCTAGTTCGCGAATACGTCAAGGCAGCATTGATCGGAATGGAGAATTATGGATCCAGTCATCTGACTTACAAGACTCTGTTCATATGGTGAAATTACTTGATTCTGAGTTAAAGAAACCTCAAGGTCACTTATTCAAAGGGCCAGAGGATAATCCGAGAGTTGCTATTATGGAAGCAATAAATGCAATTCCTACATTTTGTCCTTGCTTGATTGCAGTCGGCGATGTAACGGTAAACTCCCTTCTTGAGGCCGGTTGGGTTCCAGATATTGCCCTTATTGACGGAATGACAAAACGGGAAGTGTGGGCTCAATCAGAAAAAATTGATCGCAGTTCTTTTGTTGGACAATTAACGTGCTCAAATCCTCCCGGACAATTGACACCTGATTTGTTAGAGTGTGCAGATTTATGTTTTGAATTTGCTTTTTCAGAAGATGGAGGGCCGGTCTTGTTGGAAATTGATGGTGAAGAAGACTTAGCTCCAATTTTCCTCCATCTTCTTGCACCACTGGGGACTGCAATATTGTATGGCCAGCCAGGTGAAGGTGTCGTTCTCCGAATAACAGATGAAGAAGTCAAATCTAATTGTAGATATTTGTTGAATCATTTTGAAGTGAGATGATTTGATGGTTTCCGGAGGGCCACTTGTTAGTGTTACAGTATGCGTCAGAAATGGTGCACATTGGATTTCAGATTGTATGGAGGCTTTGACATCTCAAAGTTACCGCCCTTTGGAAATTATTGCTGTAGACGACGGTTCAACTGATGGTAGCAAAGATGTATTGGAAGGTTGGGCTGGCATTCACAATGAAATTGAAGTAACAATATTGACACAATCTGCACTTGGGTTATCTGCAGGCCGTAACCTTGCTTTAGAATGTTCAAAAGGTCAATGGGTGGCGATTACTGATATTGATTGTAGACCAGACCCTTATTGGATTGAAGAACTCGTCCGAGTTAGTGATGGAATTGGTGACGAACACGTATTAGCAGTTACAGGACGTACCATATTCGATCAAGGAGATACTAAAATCAGTAAAATTCGTTCACGCTCCATAGCAACAAAATATGCGTCCCGGCCAAGAATTGCTAGTTTGGCAAATGGTCCATGTTCAATGTTTAATCGAGTAAGTTTGTTAGAAGTTGGAGGTTTTGATCCTTCGTGGTACCATGCTGAGGACATGGAGGTTAGTTTACGCCTTATTGCATCGGGTGGTATTATTCTCTATACTCCTTCTGCAGTGGTTCACCACGTTGCTGAATCTTCTCTCTCTCTGTTTCTCAAAAAACGCAGGCGTGATGCCCGAGCACATATCAGAATCGCTCGAACTTATGGGCAACATGGAGTAAAAAAACCAGATGGTAGTTTACATCGGCACGATTTCACCAGCGATGCTCGAAATATAGTTTCATTATTACCAATAATGGTAATTGGCGTTACAATGGCTATTTCGTTTGTGTTGTTACTTCCAAAAAACTCTCCAATATGGTACATTGCATCATTCTCAGTAATTGCATGGCTCATATTAACAATTGGCCAATGGAGAAGGTTGCTTTGGAGTATTGCATTATGGGTTGGTGCACTTGAAGGAATTATTGATGCAGTACTTGGCAGGCACGGCCATAACTCCCTTTTTTCAGGGAAAAAATGATTATTCTTGATTTTCAGCTTTTGCTGCAAACATTAGTGCACATCCAAATCCAAGTAGTGAAGCAGTGACAGAATACACACCAACATCTACCCAATTCCAATGCTCAATCCCTTGATAAATATAGAAAATACCACCTGTGACCAAACACCACATGGCAGCAGTCATTCGACCACCTGCTTCTTTCATCGACATCAAACTGAGCCAAGAATCGCATGTCACGAAATCCTTGAACCATTGAGCAATTCCTCCTTCGGTTGAGTCGTGTAATTGTTTCCCTCCCCATATGGTCAACCCTAGTGAAAGAATCATGAATACAGAATCACTCGCAGGTCTGTATACCATATCTGCCGTGTAAAGATCAGGGTAGAGTGTTCCCATGCTGAGATAAGCGGCCCAAACAACTTTCAATTTGTTTTCTGGGGTTCCATATGCCCCGTATACTAAATTGATTACACCTAAACATGTAGCCCATAGACCCAGAACAAATGCCAAAGTTGCAACTGTGCGAGAATCGCCTTCCGAATTTCCGGTTGCCATTGGCTGGGCGACTAGCGTCATCGTCATAACCGTTGTGCGCCTTACGCGACCTCAGAATACATGTTCAAAGGCGTTTTTGAAGGCGGTAACGCGCATCAATCACATCGCCCATAACAGAATCAGATGTACGCATTACTTGAAATGCATCAAATGAGGGTGTTAGGCAACTATTAATTCGTTTTGATCTGCCTTGACGTCCTTTACTAACAGTCTTAGCAGAGATAATCCCGAGCATGTCTAAGTCAGAAATCAATGATGAAACTCTTCGAGTAGTTAGAGGTCGCTCTTCAGCGTGATTACACGCGGTTTCGTAGGTACTGTATACTTCCCCCGTTGAAACGTTGCGCAATCCATTTTGTTCGTTAATGAGAATTGAAAATAAAACAAGTTTTTGTTGTAAAGGTAATCCGGCTACTGCAGGTGTTATTTGGTCAAATTCAAGTTGATTTTGTGCTTGTCTTACATGATTTAAGGTGACTACATCACACTCTTCAAGCTCTGCCTTTAGAACTGAAATTCGGAGTAAATCCAAAGCGCGTCTAGCATCGCCATGTTCCTTGGCCGCTAGAGCAGCACAAAGGGGGATTACTGCCCCATCTAACCCTTCATCTACTATGCCTTTAGCTGCCCGCGTGGATAATACATCTTCAAGTTGCGCTGCATTGTATGGATTGAATACAACATCGATCGGTGCTAGTCTGGACTCAACCCGGGGGTCCAATATTTCAGTGAATGCCAAGTCGTTACTAATGCCAACTATACAGCAGAATGAGTTTTCCAATAACCCAATGTTGAGGCTTGTTAAACTGTAAAGCAAGTCATCACCCACCTTCCGAACTAAATGATCAATTTCATCAAGCACTATTACGTGTACGCCCGCAAGAGAATCCATTCTCTCGCGCACGATTTCAAACACTTTGTCAGCAGGCCACCCTGTAAATGGGATTAGTTTGTCATCATCCGATCTAATTGAATTACCAATTTCTGCGAGGACACGATATTTGGTGTCAATATTTCGACAATTGATTTCAATCGTATGGATTGGTTGACCTAGTTCTGCTCCTTTCTCTTTGAGTTCCCTACATACATGACGCGTAACTGCAGTTTTTCCTGAACCAGGTACACCGTAAAGGTTCATATTTGAAGGGGCGTGACCATGTAGAGCCTCAACAAAGTTATGGACCAATGTTTTGATTTCATTATCGCGATGTGGTAAACTTGTTGGTGTAAATCCATGGCTAAGTGCACGACGATCTTTAAACAGACTCCCAGCTTGCAGGAGATGTTCGAAAATATTTCCTGCCATTTTATAACATCTCTCACACCCTACGCCATTAGTATCGATTCTGAATCTCAGGAGCAACACACAGTCATAGGGATTTCAAGCCAGTCCGAGTCCAGTAGATAAGCGTGTCCACGACGCTTGGTTCGAAATCAAGTTTATCCGACAAGAAGAAGAATTATTCATACCTCGTTAAAGGTTTAAAAAATATCATTAAAAGTCAATTATTACATTCAGTACAATGTTTTTTCAGCCATCCTCCAATACGTTCAGAAATTTTTTAAACCATCATAAATTATTTTATTATATGATCTCTCCATTCGAGTTCAAAGGCAATATTTCTTGGAGAATATAATTTTTGTAGGCGGGGGGGAAAGTGGACAAATCCAATTGAGGAAAGCAATTATTGTGATAATTGGCACCAAAAATATCTCAAAATACTGATATTTTTTAAATCCAATAAAATACCAAATTCAAAATTCGTAACAATCCCCATCCTCTGCTTGTACCACATTGGATGGCAACTTTTCAAGTACAAATTGTGTCTCTGATTCAGGCTCGGAACCAAAACTGTTAGCATAATTATGTGTAGCAATAAATTTCGTATTCGGGTTTTTATTTGCAAGTTTAGTGAGTCGGCTTGGCGAGTAATGATATGGGCTATTCACCGAGTCTGGAATTCCCATTTCAATAATCATTATATTGGTATTCTTAGCCAGTTTCTCGATATTTTCACAAGGGCCTGAATCCCCACAATGGGCTATAGTGAACCCTTCTGAATTTCGTAATAGATAACCATGTGGTTCAGTCGCAGGATCGTGGCAAACCTCAAATCTTGAAAATTCCCATGAATTAGCATTACCTTCATTATCCTCGTTGTATTCTAACCATTTCAAACTTTCAAGAGTATTTGGGTAGGCCTGATTACAAAGATTTTGCAGACGATTTCGCCCTCCCTTGTAGCAATAAATTGTCAAATTAGAATTACCACTTCGGTCTGAAAGGTATTTTCTATCAAGCAGAAGAAATGGTAGTCCAAAAGTATGGTCTCCATGCCAATGTGTGATGAGTATAGTTGAAATTTTGGAAGGAGAAATCCCTGCATTTCGAAGTTGCGGTATTACAGTGGGTGGAACATCTATGAGTATCTCGTCGTCAATTAATACCAACGAGTGCATTCGATTAGGTGGACAAAATGCATTCCCTGTGCCCAGAAATTGAATTTTTACCACATTACTCCCACCTATATTGATAGTTTCAATAGTCAAGTTTATTTTGTCCTTGCCCCCTGTGCGTTTCGTATTACACGCGGAGGATGAACATGGCCACAAATCTCGCAGTTGTCGGACATCGCAATTT
This sequence comes from Candidatus Thalassarchaeaceae archaeon, assembly GCA_030747675.1. Taxonomy (GTDB): domain Archaea; phylum Thermoplasmatota; class Poseidoniia; order Poseidoniales; family Thalassarchaeaceae; genus MGIIb-P. The sequence continues at coordinate 33,677 of JASLKH010000047.1, forward strand.
CTATGATTATGGTGCCTTTGAATCACACATTGAAAATTGGGTTGAAAAGAATGGGAAAATTGATCTAATAATTTGTGGAGGCGCTAGTGGAGCAGATTATCTTGCAGAGCGATGGGCCAACAATAATGCGGTGTCTTCACTTATATTCCATGAAGAATGGGCAACATCTAGGCCAGGTTTAATTGATAGCGGGAGAAATGAAGCGGCATATTCCTTAACAGTAAAAATTGTGCAATCAGCTACACATCTGATTGCATTTTTGGATGAGGATTCAAAATGGACAAAAAGGACCCTTGAGTTAGCATTAGACAAAGGCATTCCTGTAACAATTCATGAAGTATAGGTTTTTTAGAATGCCATTGAGGCTGAATTCTAATACCTCGATTTGAAATACATTAGGTATGACGGTTGATATGCCCACCTACTATTATGCATGGGCGAGGTGTTTTAATGACTGATTGGAGTGCGAAAAATCCCTATCTATCCACAGTTCCTGTAAATTATGTCCTGAATGGAAAGGATTCGAAAAAAGAGACCAGACATATTGTGTTTGAACTTGGTGAATCCGGGTTAGAGTACAAGGCAGGTGATGCATTGGGCATCATTCCAGTGACATCCTCGGAAATGGTTAGTGATTTGTTGTTAGCATCAGGGTTAGATTCCGAAGAAGTCGTTGAAACCCATGCCGGAGAGAGCTCGTTACAGGATGCACTTTCTAACCATTTTGAAATACATCAAGCGAAAAAGAAGTTCATATTGAATTTAGGTTCAAAATTTCAGACGGGTGATCCTATTGAAGTTAGACTCATTGGCCGAACCCGACATTCAGTTTCTACAGGAGTCAATACACAAACATGGACTTGGTCAGGGGAATCGAATGATTATCCTGATGGATATCAACCAATGAAAAGTGTATTAGATCCTGCTTACGAATTGTGGGGCCGTCTTGTTGATGATGAGGACGCGATGGAAGATTATTTGTGGGGCAGAGATTATCTTGATGTGCTTGAAGATTTTGGCCATTTGGATATTTCAGCACAAGAATTTGTTGACGGCTTAGATCGGTTGAAACCACGATTATATTCAATCGCCTCTTCTCCTGATTTTGAACCAGGTACAGTTCATTTAACTGTAGGAATAGTTCGATATGAGGGACAAGGAAGAAACAAAACTGGACTTACAACAGGCTACCTAGCTGATAGGGTATCTGAAGGAGATCAAGTGAAGGTTTTCATGTCACCAACCCGTTCGTTTGTTTTACCGGAAGATGGGTCAAAAGACATCATAATGGTTGGCCCGGGAACTGGAATTGCACCATTCCGTGCCTTCCTTCAACAGCGTAAAGCAGATGAGGCTACAGGTAAGAATTGGTTATTTTTTGGGGATTGGACTGAAGAAGGAGAATTCCTTTACCGGGAAGAAGTGCAAGGATATGTCGATGATGGTACTATTGATAGATTAGACTTGGCTTGGTCACGAGATGGACCCGAGAAAGTCTATGTTCAGCATTTAATGAGTGAACATGGTGCTGATATGTGGGAATGGTTGGATAATGGTGGATACTTCTACATTTGTGGCGATAAAAATCGTATGGCAAAGGATGTTCATAATACGCTAATCAGTATTAGTATGGAGCATGGCGGCTTATCTGAAAACGATGCCAAGGAATTTATTGAAAAGACATTAATGAAAGATGAAAAGCGATACCTTCGTGATGTATATTGAAGTTACATTTTCATATGGCTGAGTCGGCAGTCCTTTGAACCGGGCGCGAATGGGAATACCCATGTTTAAGCGTGTTCTGATTGCTAACCGGGGTGAAATCGCCTTACGCATCAGTCGTGCATTACGAGAACTTGGAGTAGAGGTTTGCATCATTCATGGACGAGAAGATCGCCTTTCATTACCTGTAAGGCTAAGCGACCGAGCAATTCCACTTTACAGATCTAACCCATTGGATTCTTATCTTGATTATGAAGCAGTCATTCAAGCGGCTATTGATATAGGTGCTGAGGCAATTCATCCGGGTTACGGTTTTTTAGCTGAAAATTCGCATTTTGCTAAGCGATGTGAGGAAGAGGGAATAACATTTATCGGACCCAGTGCTGAAGTGATTAGTTTACTTGGCGATAAAATCGAAGCACGGAAAGCAATGGAGTCAGCAGGGCTTCCAGTAGCAAGGGGGAGTGAATCTGCGATTTCTGATACTGAAACGGCTAGCAAATTAGCTGAAAAAATTGGGTATCCAGTAATTATCAAAGCGGCTGCAGGTGGAGGGGGTATTGGAATGCAGATTGTGAATGAAGAAAGTGTATTTGAGTCTGCTCTAAATCTCTGCCAATCAAGAGCGAAATCAGCTTTTGGTGATTCCCGAGTATTCGTTGAAAAATACATTGAAGGGGCGCAACATGTTGAATTTCAGGTGCTAGCAGATGGAACTAATGCAATCCATTTCGGTGAACGGTTCTGTTCAATCCAACGCCGTCATCAAAAATTGGTAGAAGAAGGCCCTTGGCTCACCCCTGAAGTGCGTGAAGAAATTGGTAATCGAGTATGTGAAGGTGCAATTTCCGTTGGCTACAAAGGATTAGCAACCTTTGAATTCCTTAGAGACAAGCATGGTGATTTTTACTTCTTGGAAGTAAATCCACGTGTTCAAGTAGAACACACGGTAACAGAAATGATTACCGGCCACGATCTTGTAAAATTGGGAATTCGTATAGCGGCAGGTGAAAAATTACCATTAACTCAATCACAAATTATTTTTTCAGGACATGCAATTCAATGCCGATTGAATGCTGAAGACCCCATAAAATTCGTTCCTTCTCCTGGTAAATTATGGGATTGTCATTTCCCTGGTGGGAATGGGGTGCGTGTAGATACACATGCTCATATTGGATATGAGATGCCAGGATGTTTCGATTCTCTCTTGGCGAAATTAGTTGTTCTTGGAGTTGATAGAAATGAAGCAATATCTAAGATGAAAGCAGCACTGAAAGAAACAACACTAATTGGTGTTGAAACAGTCATTCCTTTGCACCAAGCAATTATGGATGAGCCAGATTTCATTGCACGTGATATTACAATACAATATTTAGAGAAGCATCATAATTTGTTGGGTTGATATCATGGACATTGTTGTTGTTGGGAGTCTTGCATATGATGATCTTGAAACTGAGTCAGGTCATGTTGAAGATTCTCTTGGAGGTTCAGGTACATTTGCCGGTTTAGCAGCGGCTTTCCATGCAAGCCGTCGACAAGATAGTGGTGGGACATTACCAGTTGGTCTTGTCTGCGCAATTGGCGATGATTTTAATCCTGATGATTTGGAATTATTGAGGAAAGCAGGTCTCAATCTATCAGGTATTGAACAGATTGATGGTAGTCGAACTTTTAGGTGGAAAGGTCGTTATGAAGGAGATATGTCTCAAGCGATTACGCTAGAAACTCAACAAAATGTATTAGAAGATTACAATCCAAAAATTCCAGCATCTTGGTGGTCTCCAAGGATACTTTTTCTTGCTAACAATCACCCCTCAATACAGGCGCATGTCCTTGATCAATGTGAAGGTGCTAAATTCAGTGCATTAGATTCAATGAATCTATGGGTTAATATTGCATTTGAGTCTTTATCAGATGTGTTGAGGAGGGTTGATTTGGCTATATTGAATGATATGGAAGTTCGAATGATAGCCAAGGATGAGAATCTAATCAGGGCTGCTCAGTCCATTCGTTCAGGAAAATGTCTTACTGGTGGTAGTGATGTAGGTAAGGGCCCAGATATCCTTGTTGTTAAGAAAGGTGAACACGGTAGTGTAACAATAACAGAAAAGGGTATGATTACATTGCCTGCTTTTCCAACAGAAGCAGTAATTGATCCAACAGGTTGTGGAGATACATTTGCAGGAACACTTCTGACACATTTATCTGAATCGGCATCAATTCAACCCACGCAACATGAACTTCATTCAGCTCTTGTTCATGCCACAGTAACAGCATCCTTCACCTTGTCTGCATTCGGGACAGAAGGGTTGGTAAATTTGGATCGTGGCGATTATCACGCGCGTTTGGATTCGTTTCGGCGAATGGTAGGTTTGCTTTAATCATCCTAGCCTAGATATTCCATGATGGCCGGGACTCTCCTTTTGAGGGGATGTACTGGTCATGTTTGAGAACGACAAATTTTCGTCTGCAGCTTTAAGCAAATTTGCGATAGGCCCAAGATCCCCACTAGCAGATAATCTTTCAATTAAATCACCGGCTGCATCTTCAGCAAGGTCGCCACCTGAAGATTGTGATAATGAAATGATTCTCTCCGCGAGTTCTGCCTGGTGGTCTTGGTCTGCCCGTAGCCTAAGAATTTGCCCACTTCTTAGTGAATAGTCTCGGAATTCCCCATCAGCAAATCCATCTGAATCCCCATATATTGTAGCATAATCATCATTATTGATTTGTACAGGACGTTCCTTTTTTCCCATTTTCGAAGAATCAATTGATTTTAGCATGTTCAAACTTCTCCTTGCAATTCTGGCTAACCTTCCTTCTTTAGGTGCTGAATTGTTTCTTAAGCGAGATTGTGGCGATGATTTCAACATTGCACTTAATGCAGGGAAAGCTGCAAGCGCCTCATTTTTTTGTAGACATTCTTCTGATATTTCGGATTGAATTGATCGTGGATAATCCCTTGCGCGGGCAGAAGCAACCAATCCTGGTGTACATTCTTCACGTAGGGCATGAAGTGTTGGTTCCGGTAGTGTTCTTGTCAATGACATTGAGTCGGTGGCTTGTCGAATAGCTTCACCAGACCAAACTGGGCTAGATTCTGGCAAGGGTGTAGGCTCAGGCAGAATGGGGGTAGAAATTTCATTTGTCATTGGTGGTGTATCGAATAAATTACCAAATATGCCAGATTCGCCTTGCGAGGCCGAATCATCAAACATAGATCCGGCAAATGAAACACCAGCATCTTTTGCATCACTAAGTGCTGATTGAATTCTTGTTTCATTTCCACGTTCTTGATACCATTCTGGTTCATTTCTTCCCCATGCGCGGAGATATGCAGAATCAATCTCTTTCTCAACAGGTTTTTCTCGCTGTTCCCATGGTTGTTCCCATGGTTTTATATTTTCATTTGGAGATGGTGAAGATGTTGCAATATTGCCCCATTCAGGTGTACTTTCTCTGGTTTCTTGAAGTGAAGTGCGCGCTCTATCGAGTAGACTGCGCCCAGCTCTATCTGCCGAATTATCAGATCCAAATGCCTCAGTTGCCATTGCTGGCTCTAATAGTGTTGGAGGTTGAGGTTCAGGGATATTGTCTTCACGTCCATTGTACATATTAGCTAGAGCCCGTTCTAGATCGGCTTCATCAAAAACATCTGGTTCCGGGAGTAATTCAGCTTCTTCAACAATTTCGTTGTTAATCAAAGCGGCTTCCAATTGGACACTTTCAAGAGGGCGAACGGTTGGATAGTTTGAATGCCGATGCAACTCTTCCAAACCCTCACGAGCCTCTTCAATAGTTTTACCATCACACAAACGATTGATCATCATTTGTGCACGTAGTAAGAGGCTATCTCCTCCGTGTAAAATATGTCTGTCACCAGCCTTTGTATCGATGCATAGTGTGGGTCTGCGACCAACCAGCCACGTGAAAATTGTGATGGTCCCAAAAGCCAAGGCATACAATTGAATCGATCCAGAAAGAACTCTTGCAGCTAATAGAATAGTGATTACACCCAACCAAGTAATACTTGGGGGCATCATTGGGATATGATGATGACGAACTCGTTGTATTGAATTTATTTCAATTCGTAACCCTTTTCCATCTCTTCTCTCAAAAAGGAGAGTACTTTCGTCAAGAACACCTTTGATTTTTCCATCCATACCTGCCAGCCTGAGCGGTGCGAGGATTTCATGTCCACGCTGCTCCGGCTGAACCCCCAAGGGTCCATCCTGTCGAGTCATCCCAAACCACTCAGCGACACTTGGTGCTTATACAGTTTATCGGAGAGAATCACCATTGCACCCCTAATTTTGGGGGTGCCGTAAATAGCCACTCTATTCTTGTTGCAGGTTATCAGCAACACCCATAATTCGCATATTCCCCGCATCAAGTTGTACAATGATTAATGGTTCAGGATCTAATTTTCGAATCCATAGGGGTTGTTCCCATTCTACCATCAATTTATTTTCATTAGCTGATACTATTCGCCCTACAATAAATTGTAAATCGACAGCACCATGAATTACATCACCTTTTTCCAACTTCCTCTTTTGAAAAGGAGCTAGAGTGAGACAAAATGATGAGTTGTTATGTTTTTCCAACGCTTCCGAATCATTATGTGTCAAAATACATCCTCTATGCAATGCTTCCTCACGAAGGTTGCGCAAGGCCACACCAACTCTATCACCAGTTTTGCTTTGATTTACATCATCATCCATGACTTGAAGACTGCGTGCAATTCCGTTTTCCTTAACTGGTAGGACCACTATTTCATCATGCTTAGAGATTGTTCCAGATTGGACATAGCCAATTGCAACTAATCCAACTCCTTTTACATTGAAATGTTGGTCAACTGGAATAACCAATGGTGAACTTTCATCAATTTCTCTTTCGGAAGATAGGAGGTCCATCAATTCAAAAAGAGATGTACGGAGTTCATGTTCATCGGGTTTTGAATCGTGTATTGTCCAGTTGTCAAGTTTTGCTTGATTCAATATTAGTTTAACTTGTTCAGAATCAACCCAACCTCCTTCTTCAGGAGAAATAATGACATGTCCGTGTTGGATTCCAGCAGATCCGAATGCGACTAAAATTTCGCCTAATGCAGCATCTACTTTCGTGATTTCAACGATGCCTGCCTTTGCGACATTAAGGACGCTAAGCAGTGGCCGTAACCTCTCAGGATGTCGGAGCGGCCTGATGAAAGAAAGTATGTGTGCATCATCATCTTTTGTTTCTTTATGAACAAAAGATTCAACATCCCTTACATCTCCTTTTTTACCGAGTGATTTAGCAAATTCTTCTGAACCGATGAAGGCAACGTTTAGCACGGGCATGAACCTTCGACCTACATGTCATTGTTCAATGCAACGCTAATGGTTCGATGATTGCATGGCTTCCCGGGCAATTTTCGCCTTCATCCACATTTCTTTCGCTTCTTCAGTTTCGGGATTGAATTGTGGAATTGGAATAGGGCGCATTTGAGAATCGATTGCAACCATAAAGAAGAATCCAGAGCAAATCTCTTCACGCTCCCATTCACTGCGGTTCAATCTTTTTGCAACAACATGGATCCCAGCAGTATGTGTGCTAGTGTGGACAATAACAGCGGTTGTTTCAATTAAATCTCCTTGATAAGCAGGTCGCTTAAATTTCAATGCATCTACAGATACTGTGACAAATTCACGATGAGCAAATTTACTGGCCATCATTCCTGCGGCAGTGTCCATGATGCTCATCAATCTACCTCCAAAAAGAGTATTGTAGGCATTTGTATGCTGTGGAAAGACCTCATCCATTTTTGTAACGGCTTCAGTTGAATAGGGTTTAGTCATGATTGCTCACTAGTAGCCTCTGACACGCCCTCCTTCTTGAGCATGTCAGTTCTTGGGGGCTAACCAACCACATTATGACGGTTAAGTTACAGCCGCCGACATGGGCGCCTCTCCAACATGTGTCGCACTGGTCTCAGGGGGCATTGATTCTCCTGTGGCGGTGGCTAAGATGGTACGGTCCGGTTGGAAGATTATCCCTTTGCATTGTTCTCATGAACCGATAACTGGTTCCGAAGCAGAAGATAAAACAGTGGCAAGTTTATCACATCTTAGAAATTCACTAGATCAAGATGGTACCCTCATAGATTCAGAACTTCGAGTAGTATCTGTAGGAGAAACATTAGCACGATTTACAGAGGAAGAATCACATCGAGATTATTTCGTTCATATGAAACGATTGTTCAACTCTATTGCAAGTAATCTTGCTCAGAATGTTGGAGCTACAGCAATATTGACTGGTGAGAATTTGGGTCAAGTAAGTAGCCAAACCTTGGGAAATTTGGGAGCTGTTGAAGAGGCAAGTTCACTCCGAATTCTTCGACCCTTATTGGGGTTAGACAAACAGGCAATTATTGATGAAGCAAGAGATATTGGAACTTACAAAATTTCATCAGGCCCAGAAGTTTGTGATGCATTAGGACCCCCTCGCCCTACAACAGTAGCAGATTTGGTTAGATTACGCAATAATGAAGCTGTTTTGGGCGGTATTGAATCTCTCGCCAACCATTGTTTTTCAACTTTGAGAACACGAGAATTGTCTGCTGAATGATTTGATTATGGATTTGTGTCGATAATCGCCGAATCATCGCAGTTATATGCGGTCTTTGATTCGCAGAGGCGGAACCACTACGTGGTTCAATTGGATGTTGATTGACATGGGTAGTCGAAAGAGATTTTTATGTATAGCAATGATTTGTATGATGTTATTTTCTACAACTGTTGTTCACGCAGCAACAATTAGCACATTTTCTAGTGGAAATAGTGAAGTTACTGTTGAGTTACGGGATCAAGGAATTTGGGGAGACGACCTCACTGCTGGCATTAAACTTCCAGCAGGAGAAACCGTTAATTCTGCGGGTCTTATTTTAGGTACAGATTATGCTGAACAAGCCTCCGTGGATGTTTTGGATGCTTCAGTAATGGACCATATTTGGAACCCTGCTTACAATACTGGTTTGACACAATATTCTGCAAATGGTGATTTCACAATAGATGAAGATTACATAAAAATGACTAGTTTAGGTTACAATGCAGATTTCGAGGGTACAGACAACACACGTGGTTGGACCACAGGACCAGATCAAGGTTTCATGACTAATTGGGGCCATGGTATTGAAACTGATATCCCAGCAATTTCTGCTGGATGTGCAGTTGGAGATTGGTGTTGGGGAACTGATTTTGACGGTGCAGATTACACTATGTTCGTCCCCGACTCTTCTCGTTTTGAATACACGTTGACCAGTGAATCGTTCTATGTCACCCCTGGGAAATCAGATCTTTTGTTCAATTCATTCCATTCATTATTTTTCAGAAGTAGTGGTTCATCATCATCATATTATTATGATGATTGTGCGTATGTTGCAGTGATGAATTCGACCAATAATCAAGATTGGAATACTGCATCATACGTTCCTTTCGATGTATCTGGTTCCACTGGAATTTCTCCAAGTAATGGGATGTATGTTGTCGGCACTGCTGTGAATCAGGTGCCCTCAAACCAATGCGATTATCTTGGTAGTAACGGCCCTCAATCTGGCGATTATGTTTTAGCCGGAAATGGTTCGACGAATGCAAATTCAGCCAATGGTGGCTGGTCTAATCTTAAGGCAAGTCTTGGGGCCCATGCCGGACGTTATGTAAAGTTACTTTTCGTCATGGAAGCGAATCAACGTAATGGTGCACTTCCTGCTGAAATGATGAACGCTGGTTGGTATGTCGATGGAGTCCGAGTAGGTGACCCTCTTCCTGCTCAAGGGCATGTGACTATGTCGTCATTTGCACCGCAAGCTAGCGCACAACCTGATTTCCCGGATGGGTATGGGTTATTGCAATTAGATCTTGAGAAACCAGCATCAGCAGCGTTTGGAGTTGATATTTTAGATGCTGGCTCCGGAAACGTCGTCATCGATCGTCATGGTAATTCTCTTACCAATTTACAAGGCTCTTTGATTGAGTTATGGGATATTAATGCAGACACATATCCTTTAATTGATTTGAAATTTTCATTTGGCTCAGGGCCATCTAGAATTGCAACACCCATACTGCATGGCCTATCTCTTGGGACTAGAATTGGGACGACTTTCAATAATACTGGCTCAATTGATATTATGGGTGGAATGATTGGGGATGGAAAATGGACCTCTAGTATGACTGAGGAATCAGGTGTAATGATATCATCATCGATTAATGATGCAAGTTTTGGTTCAGGAATCAGACGCAATGTCCTATCAATGCCTATTGTGGCAATTAAGCCAGTTATTTCGGATGCTTGTGGGGGTCCAAATGAAATTACCATTATGAGTTTGAATAGTGACCAATTACCGGTTTCCGCCGTAAATGGAGTATGGTCAGATCTGAGTACGCCCACTTTTGGATTTGCAATGATGTCAAATTATACAACAAGCAATCTTTGTGATGTATACTCAATTCATGCAGATTTACGATTTGCACATCACTCAGAGGGCATTTCCCTCGATGTAGGAGCAGACGGTGACATTGATTGGGCCATGAATGACCCTGCTTTCGGTCACTTTGGGCGCCAGGACATGTTCCGTACAGGTGTAATAGATGGTGTGAATATGGGTGATGGTGAAAAACAGCTTTCACTTGATATTAGTTTGAATGGGGAAGGTGCTCCATTCCTTTTGCCTAAGGGTTCCACAGTGTCATATGCAGATGTTAGTTTCGATCAAAATTCAATTGGCTCATTTGATGTATCAATTGTTAGTGGTAATCAAGAAGTAAACTTAGGTGAAATGGAAAGTTCGACAGAATACTCTCCAGCACCATTCACAGCATTAACTTCAATTCAAGATGACCTTCAATCACTTTTGGACAACCCTCTTGTGCCTACGGCAGTTATCGATTCTTATGGAAATGAATGGTATTTATTCAGATTCAAAGTTGATGCTACGCAGAGTTCTACAGCAACATCTGGCGATAGTGTTAATTTCAGAAATCTGAATATTGTTTATGAGTGGAGCCGAGCATTTAGTGGGGATAATTTTGCACGAGAACTGAACCAGGGAGTTGCTCTTGCTAGCACCGGAGGCGTTACGGGTGATGTGATTGTTCCAATGCAAATTGTTGGTGGTTCTGGAGGGGCAATGAAATTACATTCACTTTCGGTATCAACTACAAGTGGTTATAGTTCCACTCTTGATATTCAGGGATTAGAAGGGATGTATCCAAATGGAGAAATTATTGAAATGATATCAATCCACGATGTTGCTTCTGCAACAGGTCAATCATTAGCCGGTGCAAGTTTGTTGTTTGAAACATCAAACGGTAACTTGGAATTGCAATGGTCAGCAGCAAATGACACATTTTGGGAACAAAGTGATCCGGGGGACTATGTTAATTTCATGGCTGCTCAATCACTTTCGATAGATGATACATCGGGTAAAGAATTACGTTGGAGATTCCGAGTCAATCCTGAATGGGACGATACTGCAAGTGTTCGTGTTTATGCATCAACAATATCTGATACGGGAGTCAATGGTCTTCCTTCTGGTGCACTAGTTGAACCTGCAAGTGGGAATGCTGTTGAAAATGATGTAAGCATCACTGATTTCCATTTACTAAATCAGGGTGGCGTTGAACAAAATGACCTTTCCAATGCTTTTTCCAGTAATGCTTTCACATTAGATTTCACAGTGCGCTATGAGGATTTAGAAGTCGCTCCGAATCCAAATAACTATCACATGTTACTTCAGAAGAGAAATCAGGATAACCTTTCAGAAGAGTGGCTTTTTGTCGACACTATTCCAGGTACAATTGATGGTAATTATTCATGGTCACCATCATTGCCGGTGTATGAAGCGGGTACAGAACACTACCGCCTGCTAATCGAGAACTATACTGACGGCGATACGAATTGCCCACCTGTAGGTGCGATAGTACCCGATTCTGACTGTGCAATCAGATTCTCAATTTCACTAGATCCTTTCTCACCACATTTAGTAAATATCTCAGTTGCTGTAACTGGACAGGAATGGAGAGAAATTACAGATGACACATGGATCCCTTCAAAGTCAGTCCAAAGATTCCGAGTTTATGCACAAGATTTACCCCTTGCACCTGAATCTTTGACACTGAACTATTGGGTTGAAGCATCTCATGATGCCAATAATGACCGAGAGGCCCAGTTGGATGAATATCAACAGCAATCCATGCCACGTATTGATGCAGCCAATACCTCTGCTTATGAAGTCCAAATCAACGATTACGCAAACTTTGGAATTGATCCACCCCAATTAGTGAGTTTGTTTGTATCTGGGACTGACGTTGGTGGTAACTCAATCGATGGTGGTAGTGACGGTTTAGCTCACGATTTGGTGACATACATTGGGATGGGAAGTCGCGCTCCACAAGCTGAACAGCTCCGAATCATGGATTCAAATGGTATTGAATTAAATTCACTCAACAAAGACATTTATGCCGGCAACGTGTACCATTTGTTGATTGATGCGAATGATCCAAATGGATGGTTAGATATTGATTATTTCACGATTCAACTCAACCCGTTCATTTGTAGCCCAACATCTCCAGGATATGATTCACAGGGAACAATGGAAATATATTATTCACCAGTTAATGATACAGCCTGGGAAACAAATGGGAACACATGGGTTGAGATTATTGATGATTATGATAATACTGGACTCAAGCCAACAATGTTGCGTAGAGATGGTGGTGTTCTAATTTCATCATTTGAGCAAGATTTCACCTTGGATATACCTGTTCGATTTGACTGGGCAATCCCAGAATCATTAGTTGCCACACCAACTCCAGTACAGACACCTGCCGTGAAAATTATGGATTTAGATCCAAATCGTGACACCCCTCCTTCTATGCAAGCGTCCAATTCACAACCGTGGGTGTATTCTAGTGGATTGTACTTGGATACAACTACCTTGAGTGTTGAGGATACTTCAGGATTTACGTCAACAGGAGTAGGTAGTCAAAATGGAGGTTTCGTGAACCGAGGAGATATTTTACATCTCACTGGTAGATATGTTTTCAGTGATAGTTTCCTAGATTTGTCTATGGTTACACCTGAGATTCCTATGACGTTAGAATTGACTAGTACACCAATATACCCAAATGGTGAAGTGGATAAACCAGGTAGTGGATATATCCCTGCTGCTGTTACGACATCAACCTATTTGATTGAGAATGGAACTTTTGATTTGTTAATTGCGGCTCCTATTCAGACAAATGAATTTACTTACACAATGACATTAATCAACTTGCCAACTGGTGCAAATGATGAAACTCCAACACCTTCAAAATCATTTGTTGTAAAGGTTGATGGTGACGCACCAGAAGCCGTATTTGGCTCGTGGGAATTATCTAATTCACAGTCAGGACTTTCAATCGATGGCGACCTTTCATCTGCAGTGATGAACTGTGTTGATGTTGAATTATATATTGATGAATATCAAGGTTTAGACACGGACTCAGTTGAATTAAATTGGATGTTCTTCGAGCCTGTGGAAGTTGGTGGGTTTGAGTACAACTGGTCTGAATATGTCAATACATATACTGAAGATTGGGAAGTTGACGGTCTTAATCAATCCCTTGATCTCGATGATAATGCGAACACCGGCCGTATTCGTGCAACTTTCAATTGTCTAAATATTTGGCCAGATGGAGATATTCCAAGCGACATGGAGGATGTACTTGTCAAATTCTGGGTTACTGGTCATGATACGGCAGGAAATGCGATTGGAGGTGGAGGACAATTTGGAGGTTCTGTTGATGGCGATAATGGCGTATATGGGTTAAAGTATGAAGCCGCTGAATTCACACTGTCTCGAGTATCATTATCAACATCATCACCTGAGGCAAAATCCGAACTTGATTTACTCATTGATATGACAAATGATGGCACTATGGAAGGAACCTTAGTTATTGAACTCGTGACATATATTAACGGTAAAGCTGATTCTCCTGTTGAGTATAGATGTCCACAAGCAGTTGCCCCTGGTGGCGAATATTTGTGGCGTCTAAGCATGCCACAATTCCCTGAACCTGCGACAAATGTACGATATGTAATTTATGTCCCTGGAGAAGAAAGTCCAGTCCATGAGACAGACCCATTCAATGTAGGAGCCGAATCAACTAAAGAGAGTGAAGGAGCCATGTTGTGGCTTGCTGTTGCCGCCATAGTTTGTTTATTAGTTGTTGCAGTGGTAATTGTTTTCATTGTTGTCAGTAGAGAAACTGAAGGTGATGAAGATGAGTATATTGATGATGAAGATTTCTTACCTCCTGGTGAGGCAGTAGAACCAATCCGAAGTCGTGGTCCTCCTGCAACTAGAGCAGAGGAACGGCGCGGACCTCCAGGTTCTCGCCGTGGCCCCCCACAGGCAGCAGCACCAGTGCGCAGTCAGATGGATATTGCTAAAGAAAAATTCCCATTCTGGGACGAGGCTACAATCCAGGGTTACTTTGACCAAGGTTGGAATATTGATCAATTAGAAGAATGGCTCGCGAGTCAGTAATCTACACGGTGATCAAATGGTGAGTACGGGAATGCTCCCGTGGGATCCAATAAATTGGATTGATCCGAACGGCGGTTTAATTCGCCTTTGGCCAATAATCCCATCTGTTGTTCTACCAGAAAACCTACGACGTAGTAGTGGTGATTGGCACGGCCTCGCATTTTTACTTCCAGATGATGAACATGAAATTTGGTTGGAACAAATTATCGAAGAGAAAAAAAGTCCAGGGATTAATCGGGATGGAATTGCCGCTAGTGGGGGTATTTTGGGTAGAATGATGCAAGGCATGGCCACAATTGAGGAAATTCAAACAGGGAAATTCCCAGACCCCGAGCCACGTCGGTTATTTCAGCAAGCAGAAAGTAAGGCGGGCAAGGGATCTCGTCCAGTTTATTTTGTGGAACCTGATGATGAAGAATGGACAACTTGGGTAGAGGAATGCGCTGACGAGATGTCCCGCCCAAGGCAACTTTTCAAATCTATTTTCAGCGGTAGATCTTGGCGTAAAGAACTTCTTCGTACAATGAAAGATGCATCTCCGCCTAAAGTGGTGAGGGATGATGTAAAAGCAACTGCTTTAGCAGAGGCTAGTAGTATTGCAGCAACATGGTGGAGACGAGCAGAGTCTACATTAAATGAATCACTTCGTCAAAAACGCGATGAAAGATTGGCTTCAAGATTAAGAGGTGCATTAGTGAATCTGAGGGAGGGACAGATTGATGATAGTGAGACGCCCGTCCTACTAGTGCCAGTAATGCAGGCTTGGGTCTCATCGATTCACAATGCATTGGAATACGTTGAATCAGAAGCATTGGAAACCGGAGTTGATGAAAGTGAATAATACTCAAATTGAAAACCAATTATTTAGATTCACACCGCCAATGGAAATTGAACAACAGCGTATCATTGATGAAATTGGGGGTAAACGTACAGGTGCTTATGTCATAATTTCTCTTCGTTCTCCACGTGCCACACTCTTAATTGATCAAAGTGGTCGAATAATTGTGCATGGATGTAAAAAGCAAGATGTTGCACACTTGGCTGCCAAGGAAGTACTCTTGCGAATGGGAGAAGATGATTCAGGTTTGACCTTTGAGTCTGGTCCAGTCATAGCCTCGTTTGATTTAGAAGCTACAGTTTCTTTAGAAAAGGTCCCAGACTTGTTCACTGAAGCGAGTTTCGACTCTAATCTTGACTGCATCAGAATCGACGATGATCAACATGAGGTTCAAATTTTGTTATTCAGAACGGGACGCGGAATTGCTACTGAAGCACGCCATGAAAAATTAGTCACAATGGCCGCTAGGCGTTGGAAACAAAGATTGTCTGATGAGAACTTGCTGGGATGATTGCATGTCCCTCCAAGGTGATCAGTGGGTCGGACCGATATGGGATTCACATATCCATCTTGACCGCAATGGCCGTTGCATTGATGCGGCCCAAGACTTTGAGCGTTCAGGTGGTACACACATGTGTTTAGTGCATAAACCAGCTTTCCCTAATCGCTTACCTGAAAATATTCATTCAGTCGACGATGCATATCGTGAAACTTTACGAATTGCAGAATTGATTCGGGGTGAATGCAATCTTGACGTCAGAGTGATCTTGGGACCTCACCCAGTTGTATGGGAAAAACAAATTCATACACTTGGATTGGAGGATGCATGCGAACTTCATTTAGCCTCTGTCGAACTTGCACTGGAATATTGTGCTGAAGGTAAAGCCGTTGGCATTGGAGAAGTAGGTCGACCTCATTATCCCGTGGAGCAAGAAATCATGAAGGCCGCAGATTTACAACTTACTGAGATCATGCGAATGGCGGCCAAAGAAAACGTGCCAATCCAATTACATGTTGATGACAATGGTGCTCAAACAAATATGGAATTAGCGTTGTTATGTGATCGGGCAGGTTTAAGCCGAGAGCGAGCAATCCATCATTATGCCCAAGCAGATGTGAGTGCGGATTTCACTCACGGTCTTTCAGCCTCGGTATCCATGGGTAAAGAGAGTGTACAGAAAATTGTTGAAACCTGTTTTTCTTCAAATTCTACATGGACGATGGAAACTGATTACATGGATGATTTGTCTAGGCCCGGGGCAGTCCTTGGTCCGAAGACGATTCCCAAGCGAACTCATGCATTGGTTCATGCCCTTCTACAGCATGTAGAACCCCATTCTGTTGAAGAATTATTGCTCAACATCCATCAGTTCTGGCCAAATTCACTTTACGGTAATTTTTGACCCGTAGGGTCACTTTTAGGGGGCACTCTCAAAACCCTTCGTCATCGGCCTCTGTCAGCCCAGAGGGCAGGACGTGGTTTTATGCTACAACTTGAAGGTAAGACTGCACTTATTTTTGGAGTCGCTTCCGAGGATTCGATTGCGTGGGCAATTTGCCAAAGATTAGCGGAGGCTGGATGCAGTTTAATTCTAGGATATCAAAAGAGATTCATGAGTCGAATATTCCAATTAAAGGATAAATTACCAGCTATTTCAGCATTTTATCCGATTGATGTTGCCGAAGAAGAAACTACCGCTGAATTTTTCCATGAATGGCAAAATGAAAATCCAGGTGCAAAAGCAGATATTATCATCCATGCAATTGGATTTGCACCCAAGGAATGCTTTGATCGTCATATGTTGTTTGTTGAAGATGCCCCAATTAATACAGCAATGACAATTTCAGCCCATTCACTTCAACGGGTAATGCGTAATGCATTACCACATTTGGCCCCCAATTCTTCAACTATCACTCTGACATATGCGGCTAGTACGAGATACGTGCCAAATTACGGTATCATGAGTATTGCCAAAGCCGCACTTGAAGCTTGGGTTCGTGAATTATCAATGCGTGTTGGAGATGATGGGCATAGAGTCAATGCTATTTCTTCAGGACCCATTAGGACATTAGCTGCATCAGGAATTCCAGGATTCACAGATATTCTCAATCATGTTGAACGTAATTCTCCCTTGAAGCGAAATGTAAATCAAGATGATGTTGCAGGTTGTGCAGTTTGGCTTGCCAGCCCTCTCGGGGCTGGCGTAACTGGTCAAATCATACATGTGGATTGTGGATATTCAAGTACTATGGTACCAGATAGTATCAGTGATTGAGGTGAAGGGATGGAAACGTTGGACGAAAATCCGCAGGACCCCTTTGAACCAATTGCAATAATTGGCGTATCTGCCCTTTTCCCCGATTCACCAAACGTTGAAACTTTTTGGAAGAATATCCTTGACGGTAAAGTTTCACTGAAGGAGGTTCCCAGAGATAGATGGGTTGAGTCTGATTTTTGGGTAGAGGGTGGCCCTAAGAATATTGATGAAAACAAAACCTATTCTAAAATTGGAGGATGGGTAGAGGGTTATGAATTTGATTGGAGACGATGGAGAGTCCCCCCTGGGAGTATTCTGCAGATTGATCCGACTCAACTGTGGGCAGTATCTGTAAGTGCAGCGGCATTAGAAGATGCAGGCTATTTGGTGGATGGCGGAAAGGAATTACCGAGCGCTAGAACTGGTGTGATTTTTGCAAATGCCCTTGGGGGAGAGAATAGAAATTTGTCTAATCATCGAGTTTGGGCAGATCAGTTTGCTCGTCATGCAGTGGAAGTTGGAGGAATGCCTGAGTCCGGGAAAAAGGCATTCAAAGAAGCTCTCATGGAAGGGTTGCCTAAAGTTGATGAAGATACAATGCCCGGTGAACTTGCCAACGTAGTTGCAGGAAGAGTGGCAAACCTCCTTGATTTGCAAGGACCAAACTATGCTACAGACGCTGCTTGTGCAACTACATTTTCAACAGTTTTAGATGCGTGTAGATTACTACACACACGGCAAGTCGATATGATGATTGCTGGAGCAAGTGATCGAACAATGGACCCTGCTACATTTGCCAAATTCAGTGCCATTGGAGCACTTTCGGCATCACATTCTATTCCATTTGATTCTAGAGCAAACGGTTTTGTCATGGGAGAAGGAGCAGGTGCAATCATACTGAAACGTTTGTCTGATGCATTGAGTGATGGCGACCAAGTTCATGCAGTAATCCGCGGAGTTGGAGCCAGTAGTGACGGCCGCGGTAAAGGAATTACAGCACCAAGTACACGTGGGCAAATTCAGGCTGTTATGCGAGCATATCAACAAGCGGGTTACGGGCCAGAATCAGTTGAATTAATTGAGGCACATGGCACTAGTACTGTGGTTGGCGATGCTACTGAGTTGAGTTCCTTATCATCAGTATTTTCCTCAAAATCACCAGGGGAAAGTGTGGCAGTAGGTTCAATAAAAAGTCAAATTGGCCATCTAAAATCCGCTGCTGGAATGGCTGGTTTATTGAAAGCAATTATTGCAGTTCGTGAGGGGATAATCCCGCCTAGTGCAGGTTTTGAAAAGCCTAATCAGAATATTTCTTGGGACGAAAACCCATTTTTCATCCCAACTTCTCCAAAATCATGGGATTCTCGGAATAATCCACGTAGAGCAGGAATCTCTGCATTTGGGTTCGGTGGAACTAATTTCCATTGCGCAATAGAAGAGTTTGATTTGAGTTATCATTCAGTTATTGCTGCTGAATTTGATGCACGTCGAGCAGCGTGGCTTAATCCAAGCTCTGTAAATTCTAGCCCTAGCGAGGAAATCGGTAATAGAGGTATGAATTGGGATGAATTAAAATCAGTAGAGGGCGGAGTTCTACTACTAAATGCAGAGGGCATAGACGAATTAAAGAATCAAATTACACCACTCAAGGTGGGATTACAATCAGGTGTAAATTTTGATAATTCCCCACAAGGAAAACGACTTTCAATTGAACTTCCGAAACTAAGTTCAAATTATACAGCGGAAGGACTCCGTGTCGCGATTGTCGCCAGTGATTGGGATCAACTATTCAAACGAATTGAATTGTTGGAGAAATCAATTGATGATCGCAAAAAATGGGATTTCCTTTCAAAACAAATGGTAATGATTACTGATGCTCCAGTACTTGAAAATGATGCCAAGGTGGCCCAACTGTTCCCTGGACAAGGGAGTCAATATGTGGGGATGACATATGATTTATCCAAGAGATATACTTGTGTCGGAAATACTTGGGATGAAGCAGACTTGACAATGACCTCAGTTCTGGATGGTGAAACCTTATCCTCGTTCGTACTTCGTAGTAATCTTACAGATTCTCAAAAGAAAGAAGCTGAGTACAAACTCAAACAAACAGAATATACACAACCAGCGATGTTAACTGCAGATTTGGCGATTTACCGTCTTCTCAAGGCGCATGGATTGGAACCAGATATGGTTGCAGGGCATTCATTAGGAGAATATGCCGCATTGATGGTTGCAGGAATACTTGATTTTGATGGGGCACTTCGAGCGGTCGCAGCACGTGGTACTGAAATGGGCAATGTTGACGTCCCAGATTGTGGAATTATGGCATCAGTAACTGCACCTTATGAATTAATTCAATCTGCATTGGATGACGAAGATGGTTATGTAATTGCAGCGAATAAGAATAGTCCAAAGATGACTGTAATTGCTGGAGAAACTGAACCTATGAAGAGGGTGATGAATAAATTTGCAGAGGCAGGAGTCCCCTGCGTTCAATTGCAAACAAGCCACGCTTTCCACTCAAAGATAGTGGCTCCTGCGAACGAGCCTCTTCGAAACTTTTTGAATAGTTTAGATCTATCTTTACCAGTAATACCAATATCCTCTAACCTCGACGGGGGCTGGTATCCAAATTCTCTACCTAAAGGTAGTACTGCGAATCAAGAAATATTATCAAAATTGGCTCCACAAATGGCTTCTGCAGTTGAGTGGACAAAACAGATCGAAACTATGTATGAAGGGGGCGCCCGTTTATTTGTAGAAGTTGGTCCAAAGCGTGCATTAGCACTTTTCACAGAGCAAATCCTTGAAGGGAAAGAATTGGTTGTGACGAATACAAATCATCCAAAAGTAGGGGGTATCGCATCATTCCATGCAGCACTTGCGATACATGCGCTTGCAGGGCGGGTTCCAAATTTCTTGGAGCCCGACGATACCCACCTTACTGCTGAATTCCGTTTGGGGGTTATTCCTGTAAATAAAACCCCCAAAGAAGAGATGGAATCTTTTGTTGAATTAGATGAAGAGGCGAAAATTGAATGTTACCGGCAAGCGAAAGAGAGTTTTGTAGCAGATATTGTAGCAGCGGCTTCAGGATTCCCTCGTCGAATGGTTCACGGTTCCGTAGATTTAGTTTCAATTGGTATTACTCAAGACCAAATATCAATGATTCAATCTACCATACAAAGTACAGTTCAGGTTAAGGATTCACTACCCGGGACAGATTTACCTGGGTATGTGGATTGGTTGAATGAAATCCCCGGTGGTAAATCTGCGGCTATTACACGTTTTGGAAAAGGTTCATCGATTCCGATTCCAGTGATTGCAAGAACTAATCCATCCCCTGCAATACCCATATTGTCTCCAGTCAAGGATTCGTTATCCTCACGACGGACCAATCCATTTGTAATTTCAGGAATTAGTTTGGGATTACCTGGTATGGCCGAGGTTTTCTCCCCGGATGTTTTTGACCGAATCATCGCAGGGGAGAACTTCATATCTGAACTACCTAACGAAATGAAACAACGTTTGCTTGATAAAAACCTTGTGAGAATTGTAAAGCATTCTGATGGTTCAGCAGAATTTGTCCCATGTTCCTCTTTCGATTTGTTGCCACAACTTGCGGGTAGGGCCGGTAAGTTTGATTTGGCAGAGCAATATGGGGTCGACTCTAAAATAACGGGTGCCATGGATATTGCAACCAGTTTAGCACTCGCTGCAGGACTTGAAGCCCTCAAAGATGCAGGCCTTCCACTTGTTGCTGTAGAGCAGGTAAATAAGTCCGGAAAACGACTAATTCAGAAATGGCACCTCCCTCCAAATGAACAAAATCGAACTGGGGTAGTATTCGCCTCTTGTTTCCCTGGACTAGATATGGCGATGTCACATGCTAGGAATAATGGGGCTGACTCTGATGGGTATTTTGACCGCAGATTCCTCCTCCAAGTTCTTTCCATGGGTCATTCTCAGTTCGCCCAATGGATTGGAGCTAAAGGACCCAATACAGCAGTTAACAATGCTTGTGCATCTACTCCTGCCGCTATTGCAATCGCAGAAGATTGGTTGACAACTGGGCGTTGTGATCGTGTAATCATTGTTAGTGGAGATAATGTGACCAGTGACGAGTTGATGGAATGGATAGGTGCTGGTTTTTCTGCTGCGGGCGCTCATGCAATGGGCAAGATTGTCGAAGAGGTCGCGTTACCATTTGATGCAAGGAGAAGCGGAATGCTCCTTGGTATGGGTGGAGCAGCCTTTGTGATGGAACGTTCCAATTATGCAATGGAAAGAGGCATTATTCCTTATGTAGAACTACTAGGTGCCTACATTGGAAACTCGGCATATCACCCCACTAGATTGGATATAGAACATGTGTCAAAATCACTAGAATTATTCATCACAAAAATGGAAAAAGATTGGGACCTCAATCGCCACCAAATTGCACAAAAAATGAGTTTTATGTCACATGAACCAGCAACGCCTCCGCGAGGTGGTTCTGCTGCTGCTGAAATTCAGGCATTAAGGCACACATTTGGAGAGAGTGCCTCTAAGATTATTATCACGAATACAAAGGGTTTCACGGGCCATCCGATGGGTGTTGGTATAGAGGATGCAGTTGCGATTAGGGGACTTGTTCAAGGTGAATTTCCCCCTATTGCAAATTTCCGTGACCCCGATCCTGAATTAGGTGATTTGCTGCTTTCAAAGGGTGGACCTGTTGATACAGAATTTGTTTTACGGCACGCTGCTGGTTTTGGTTCTCAAATGGCTCTAATCTTGATACGTAAAATTGCAAAGAGCCTTGACAGGATAGATCGAGAAAAAGTCGCTTCATGGACTGCAAAATCTGTAGGTAAAGACGTAGAACTTAGAGTATTAAATCGTAAACTAATAGCCTATATTGAACCTGATGACAATATTATTGGGGGGATAAATGGTGAAGAGTATTCTGTTGTAAAGTCAACAGTAGTAATAGAACCTGTATCTGCAGTTGTAGAGGTAGCCCCACAACCAGTAACAACCTCTGGTGATCCAGATGTCGAATCAAAAGTTGTAGAGGTTGTAGTCAAGCATACAGGTTATCCTGCTGATTTCATTGAATTAGATCAGGACCTTGAGGGCGAGTTGGGAATTGACACAGTCAAGCAAGCAGAGATTATGGCTGAGTTGCGAGAGTTTTACGGATTACCTGTGGATGAATCATTTGTGTTGTCAGAGCATCCGACATTAAATCACATGATTACTTATCT